>JACPJY010000147.1 GCA_016187325.1 Rhodospirillales bacterium
GACATCCTGATCGCCGCCAAGGAAGAAAAAAAGCCATAACGGTTTTCCAATGACGGCTCGGTTGTCTTCGCGACGAAGCCTGCTCGGGGCCTTGGGCGTTGCGTCCCTGGCAGCCTACCTTGTCGCCTGCGCCGAGCCGCCGGCCACCCGGCCGCCGAGCGGCAGCATGGACGTGCTCGGACCGATCCCGGCGTTCGAGCCGAGCGCCCTGCCCGGCGATTGGATCACCGAGGGGACCGTCGGGCCCGGCCAGTTGGCAGTCGTCGTGCGGGACGGCATCCCGGCGCTGATGGTGGTCAACGGCGGCCACAATTTCGTCGCCGCCAAACCGACGCGGGCTTCGCTGTTGGCGACGCCTTATCTCAGTTGGGCCTGGAATATGGAGATGCGCAATTCGGGAACGCATCCCGTGCGCCTAGTCATCGGTTTTCATGGCGGCAACCGGCAAAGCCCGGCACGGTCAAGCCCGTCTCCGGAGTCGGCCGCCCATACCCTTCCCATCCATGACCGCGCGATCGTCATCACCTGGGGCGATTCGGCGCTCGAGCGCGGCGCCATCGTCAAGCCCGACACCACCAAAGTGCCGCAGCCGCCGTCGCGCTACACGGCCCGCGGCGGGCGCGAAAACGCCGGTTCGTGGTGGCTGGAAACCGTCGATCTGTCGGACATATATCGCCGATCATGGCCCGAGGACGATGCCGCAAGCGCCCGCATTGCCTTCATCGGCATCGCCACTTCCGCGGGGAAGCAGCCGAGCCCGGCTTATCTGTCGGGAATCCGTCTGTCGCGCTAGGCGGCAGGTCCGCGAAGGCCTTCCCCGGTGCCGTTCCCAAAGCGCTGTACAGGACCCGGCAAACACCGCATCATGCGGCGCACCGCTTAACCGATCCGATGCCGGAGAATTCGCAGATGTCTTGTCGCTTCCTGAGCCATGTCATCGGCTTCGTACTGGGCGTGATGATCACCGTCGCCACCGCGCCGGCCGACGCCCAGAGCAAACCATCGCAACCGATGTCGTCAGCGGACAGGAAAGCGATCGAGGACGTCGTCCGCGAATTCATCCTGAAAAACCCGGAGATCATCGTCGAGGCGGTGAAAAACCTGCAGGAACGCGAAAAGCAGGAATCCAATGAGCGGCTGAAAGTAAATATGGTCGCCAAGCAGGCCGAGCTTCTGAATGATCCCGACACGCCCGTCGGCGGCAATCCGAAGGGCGACGTGACGATCGTCGAGTTCTTCGACTATCGCTGCAGCTATTGCAAACGGGTTATGCCGGCTCTCCAGGAGGTGCTGAAGACCGACAAGAATGTCCGCTTCGTGTTCAAGGAGTTCCCGATCCTAGGTCCGGAGTCGGTGACGGCGTCGAAGGTGGCGTTGGCGGCTTGGTTCATCGACAAGGGAAAATATGAAGCCGTGCACTGGGCGCTGATGAAAACGACCGGCGCATTGCCGGAAAGCCGGCTGATGAAGATCGCCACGGACGCCGGTTTCGACGCCAAGGCGCTGAAAAAGGCGATGGACGACCCCAAGATCGAGGAACTTCTCCGCCGCAATTACGCGCTGGCCGAGGCGCTCGAGATCAACGGCACGCCGGCGTTCGTCATCGGCGACCACGTGATCCGCGGCGCCACCGATCTGGCGGCGTTCCGGCAGATTATCGCCAAGGCGCGCGGAAGCTGACGCCCGGGCGCCGTCACCGCACCGGCAGCAGCATGTAGTGGAATCCGTCGATCCGCTCGACCAGCAACAGCAATTCCTTGCGACCCGCCACCTTGGCGGCATTGTATTTGGCGATCACCTGGTCCGGCTTCCAGACCGAATCCTGATTGACCTGGGCAATCAAGTCGCCGCGTCTGAGTCCGATGTCCGACCGATCGGGATCGACCAGGGTCACGACGACGCCGAGCGAGCCCCAGCGCAGGCCGAACCCCTTACGCAATTTGTCGGTCAACGACGCCAGCGTCAGACCGGACTCGGGATGGCTGGCGACGGCCCCGGCGCCGACGCGCCAAGCTTCCGTCCACGCTCCCATCTTCATCGTCAACGTCACCGGCTTTCCTTCGCGTAGCAGTTCGACCTTCGCTTCCTGGCCCGGGCGGGTGGCGCCAGCCACCTTGATCATCCGTTCGAAGGTGTCGATGGCCTGGCCCGCGAATTTCAGGATCAGGTCCCCGCGCTTGATGCCGGCCTGATCCGAGGGGCCGCCGACGGCGACGTCGCGGACGAGAACGCCATTCGCCGACTTCACACCGAGCGCCGCCGCAGTCTCCGGCGACATGCCCTGTACGTGCATGCCGAGGAATCCGGCATCGGCGGCGCCGGCGGCCTGCGGCGTCGCCAGCAAGGCCAGCGCCAGTGCCGCGGCGACGAAGCCGGAAGCGTGCCTACTCGCGAGGTCTCCCATGGACTCCATTCCCCCTGCGGGAATCGCCAAAAAGTCTATCTTCGACGGCGGTCCGTGACAATCGCGCCGCCGTCAGCACTTCGGCATTTCCAGGGCTTCGATCTTCTCGAGCGTTTGAACCGCCGTAAACCCCGTGAACACCATCTCCATTTTCGGCGTCACGCCATTGTCGAGCACCACGGCCTCGACCTCGTAATCGGGCGCGGCGCCGGTGCCGCCGATCGGGAAAAAAGCGATGCGCATGGTCCAACCTGGCCTGTCGACGATTGGACCCAGTCCGCTTTTCACCTTCACACCATTCTTGCCGAGCGGGATGATGAAGGCGACCGCTCGCTGCGGCCCGGACTCATCGGTGCCGTCGAAGACGACGGTTTCTGCCCGCGTCGCTCCCATCTTCGCCTGCTCGATCAGGTATTGGGTGAGGCCGAAATAGAAATGCGTGCCCGCCGGTAGGGCGACTTTGGTTTTTTTCGGAAGCGAATAAACGGCTTCGCCGGGACGGTCCGGATCGGATCGCGCGGAGCCTTTAAAATTTTTCTGCTCGCTGACGCTGCGGGAACGGGCGACGAAGCGGTAGGTCCTGCCGTCGAGAGATTCCCAGCCGGTGAAATCCAGGTTTTGACGCAGCTCGCCGCCGATCTGGGTTTCGA
>JACPJY010000239.1 GCA_016187325.1 Rhodospirillales bacterium
ACTACTTCGACGACATGGGCCGCGTCACCCGCTACCGCGCCGACCCCGACCTGGTCGAGACGCTGATCGACAATTCCCTCGACACGCTGCAGTGGATGAAGCGCAAGGGCGTGCGCTTCCAGCCGTCCTACGGCCGCCAGGCGTTCAAGGTCGAAGGCCGATTCAAGTTCTGGGGCGGGCTTTGTCTCGAGACCTGGGGCGGCGGGCCGGGCCTGGTCGACATGCTGTCGGCGGCGGCGGAGAAGGCCGACGTCGAGATCCTCTACGACACCCGCGCCGTCAACCTGATCTACGAGCATGGCGAGGTGCGGGGCGTCGTCGCCCGCTCCGGCCAGGAGATCTTCGACATCCGCGCCCGCGCCGTGGTGCTCGCCTCCGGCGGCTTCGAGGCCAACGCCGAGTGGCGCACGCGCTATCTCGGCCCCGGCTGGGACCTGGCGCGGGTGCGCGGCACGCGGTTCAACACCGGCGACGGCATCCGCATGGCCCTCGACATCGGCGCCATGTCGACCGGCAACTGGTCCGGCTGCCACGCCGTCGGCTGGGACCGCAACGCACCCGAGTTCGGCGATCTCGCCGTCGGCGACGGCTTCCAGAAGCACAGCTACCCGTTCGGCATCATGGTCAACGCCACCGGAAAACGTTTCGTCGACGAGGGCGCCGACTTCCGCAACTACACCTATGCCAAGTACGGCCGCGTCGTCCTCGACCAGCCGGGGCAGTTCGCCTGGCAGGTGTTCGACGCCAAGGTAACGCATCTCTTGCGCGACGAGTACCGCATCCGCCGCGTCACCAAGGCGACGGCGAATACGCTCGAAGAGCTGGCGGGCAAGCTCGACGACGTCGACGCCAAGGGCTTCATGCGGGAGATCGCCGCCTACAACGCCGCGGTGATGACCGACGTGCCGTTCAACCCGACCGTCAAGGACGGCCGCGGCACGCGCGGCCTGGCGGTGCCGAAGTCCAACTGGGCCAACCTGATCGACACGCCGCCGTTCGAGGCCTACGCGGTGACCTGCGGCATCACCTTCACCTTCGGCGGCCTCAAGATCACCACCGAGGGCCACGTCATCGACTCCGACGGCCTGCCGATGCCGGGGCTTTACGCCGCGGGCGAGCTGGTCGGCGGGCTGTTCTATTTCAACTACCCGGGCGGCACCGGGCTGATGTCCGGCAGCGTCTTCGGCCGCATCGCCGGCTCGTCGGCGGGCCGGGCGGCCACCAGTTGATCCGAAAAAAGTCCGTCACCCCCGCGAAAGCGGGGGTCCAGGGTTGCGGCAAGACTGGATGCCCGCTTGCGCGGGCATGACGAGTGGAGAGACGGCAGTCAGCGGCCTTTGAATTGCGGCTTGCGCTTTTCCATGAACGCCTGGCGGCCTTCCTTGTAGTCGTCGGAAGCGAAGCAGTCGTCGACCACCTGCTGGCAGAGCTCGAGGTCGCGCTTGTCGGCGTCCTTCACCGCCTCGCGCACCACCGTCTTCGCCGCCAGCACCGTCAGCGGCGCGTTGTCGGCGATGCGTTGCGCGTAGTCGTCGACGTAGGCCGCGACGTCGGCCGGCGGCAGCACCCGGTTGACCAGGCCCATCCGGAGCGCCTCTTGGGCGTCGAACTGCCGCGCCGTGAACAGGATCTCCATGGCGAACGACGGCCCGATCACGTCGATCAGGTGCTTGAGGTTGTTGAGCTTGTAGCCGAGGCCCAACTTAGCGGCAGGTATGGCGAAGCGCGAGTCGCTGGCGGCGATGCGCAGATCGCAGCACATGGCGACGCCGAGGCCGCCGCCGATGCAGTAGCCGTCGATCTTGGCGATCATCGGCTTCTTGGTGGCGACCATGGCGTTGGTGGCCTCGGCGACGGCGGCGTTGTAGACCTCGACCGCGTCCTCGGAGGCGCGTTGTTTTTCGAACTCCGAGATGTCGGCGCCGGCCGAGAACGCCTTGCCGCCGGCGCCGGCGAGCACGATCACGCGCACCTTCTTGTCGCGGGCGAAGTCGGCGAGCACCACCGGCAGCCCCTGCCACATGTCGTAGCTGAGCGCGTTGCGGCGCTCCTGGTTGTCGAAGGTGATGCGGCCGACGCCGTCCTTCTTGTCGACGATCAGCCGCTTGCTCACCGATTTCAGCGCGTGTTCGTCCGGCATGAGGGCTCCCCAAGTTTCCAGGCATTGTCGCCGCCCCGCCCCGGGCAGGCAACCGGATTATCGCGGCCACCGGGCCTGGCCGGGGCTTCCGCGGCGCCTTGTTTAACCAATCCCGGGACGATACAGTCTCCGCCGCCCGCAACCCGCCGCCAATCCCCCGCCCGTGCTCGCCGTCATCGAACGTCTGACCGGCCTCGGACGCCAGGGCCAGGGAATCGTGTTCCTGGTCGGCGCCGGCCACGGCGGCACCCACTGGGTGGCGGCCACCTTCTACTTATTGCTGCCGTTCATCACCACCGACCTCAAGCTCTCCTACGCCGAGGCCGGCGCCCTGGTCGCGGTGTTCCAGCTCGCCGCCTTCGCCGCCAACTTCGGCAGCGGCCTGGTGGTCGACGTCACCGGCCGCCGCGTCGTCTTCCAGGTGATCTCGCTCGCCGTCGGCGCCGCGGCGCTCGCCGCCTGCGCCGGCGCCGCCGGCCTGTGGATGCTGTTCCCGATGGTGATCCTGATGGGCGCCACCAACAACCTGTGGCACCCGCCGGCGATCGCGTTCTTGAGCGAGCATTACCCGAAGAGCCGCGGCTACGCGCTCTCCATTCACGCCCTCGGCGCCAACCTCGGCGACGCGCTGGCGCCGCTCGCCGCCGGCGCGCTGCTGGTGTGGCTCTCCTGGCGCGGCACCGCCGCCGTCGGCTCCCTGCCGGCGTTCGCCATCGCGCTGATGACGCTGCTGATGCTCGGCCCGAAGGACAAACAGGCCCACGCCTCGGGCGCCCGCGGCCTCGGCCTCGCCGACTATGTCCAAGGCCTGAAGAGCCTGCTCAAGGACAAGGTCATCGTGCATCTCAGCGTCATGGCCGGCTTCCGCACCATGGCCCAGCACGGCGTGCTCGTCTTCCTGCCGCTCTATCTCGCCCACGTCGCCGGCATGAGCCCGCTCGCCATGGGCGTCACCGTGATGGCGCTGCAGATCGGCGGCGTCGTCGCCTCGCCGATCGCCGGCGCCTGGTCCGACCGCGTCGGCCGGCGGCCGGTGGTGCTGGCCGGGCTGACCGTGACCACGGCGCTGATCGCCGCGCTCACCTTCATCCAGGACGATATCCTGTTCATCGCCGGCGTCGCCTTCCTCGGCTTCGCCATGTACGCGGTCAGGCCGGTGCTGCACAGCTGGATGATGGACCTGGCGCCGAAGGCGCTCTCCGGCAGCGCCACCAGCGTCATGTTCGGCATCCAGGCGCTGTTCACCGCCGTCGTCCTCGCCGGCGGCGGCGCCATGGCCGACGCCTGGGGCCTCACCGTCGTGTTCTATCTCCTCGCCGCCTGCATGCTGGTCGCCAACGTGCTGGTGTATTTCCTGCCGCATCACAAGCCGGCGGCGGCCGAGTGAGTCGAGGCAGCGGGGCCAGTCTCCTCTCGTCATGCCCGCGTCCTTCGACTCGCGCGCACCTCATCCTGAGGAGGGCCGAAGGCCCGTCTCGAAGGAGAGGCGCGCG
>JACPJY010000240.1 GCA_016187325.1 Rhodospirillales bacterium
CGGCGTGCCAGCCTTCGCCTTGCAGTGTCAGGTAGATTTCCTTGACCGAATAGGCCATCGGCTCCTCATGCCCGGCCCGTTGGTGCCGGGCCGGCACTCTTTTAACCCCGCCCGCCGGTCGCCGCAAAGGCGTGGTGGGCGCTCGATCGACCCGACCGTGCACCCATCGTCATTCCCGCGAAAGCGGGAATCCAGTTATTTTTCAAAAGCCTGGACCCCCGCTTCCGCGGGGGTGACGATTGAATGTCAATGGGTATCGACTTACGCCTCGTAATCGGTGGGATCGGCGATGCCGGCCTCGGCGAAGCCCTTCTTGCGCAGGAGACATGCGTCGCAGCGGCCGCAATGGCGCACCCCCTTGCCCGACCGCGCCGGCCTCGGGTCGTAGCAGCTGAGCGTAACGCCGAAGTCGACGCCGAGCTCGGCGCCCTTCTTGACGATCTCCGCCTTGGTGAGCGCGATCAGCGGCGCGTGCAGGCGGATTCGCGGCTTGCCTTCCGTGGTCGCCTCGACCCCGGCCTTGGTGGCGAGGTTGGCCAGCGCCTCGAACGCCGCCACGTACTCGGGCCGGCAGTCGGGATAGCCGGAATAGTCGAGCGCGTTGACGCCGATGAAGATGTCGCGGGCGCCGAGGGTCTCGGCCCTGGCCAGCGCGAGGGCCAGGAACACCGTGTTGCGGGCCGGCACGTAGGTGACCGGGATGCCGGCGGCCATATCGGCGGCGCTGCGGTCCTTCGGCACCTCGGCGCCGCCGGTCAATGCCGAGCCGCCGAACGCCGCGAGGTCGATGTCGACCACGTCGTGGCCGACGACGCCGCGTTGGCCGGCGACGCGGGCGGCGGCGGCGATCTCCGCCTGGTGGCGCTGCCCGTAACGGATGGTGAGCGCGTGCGTCTCGAAGCCCTCGCTGGCGGCGATCGCCAGCGACACCGCCGAATCGAGTCCCCCCGACAGCAGCACCACGGCCTTTGCCTTGGCGGCGGCTTTGTGTTCGGGCGGCATTCCGTGGCACCTTTGATGGCGGCTGCACCTGGGGCGACAGTATGGCCGACGACTTCAAGAAAATCATCCGCGAGCGCGCCAAGGCCGAGGGCTTCGACGCGGTCGGCTTCGCCGCCGCCGACGCCGACGCCAACGATCGCACGGCGCTCGCGCGTTTCCTCGCCTTGGGGCGGGCCGGCGACATGACGTGGCTCGCCGACGCCGATGGCCGGCGCGGCAATCCGAAGGCGTTGATGCCCGGGGCGCGGACGGCGATCGTGCTCGGCGCCAACTACGGGCCCGGCGACGATCCGCTGGCGACGCTCAAGCACCGCGACCGCGGCGGCATCAGCGTCTACGCCAAGGGCCGCGACTACCACGACGTGCTGAAGAAAAAGCTGAAGCGCCTCGGCCGCTGGCTGGCCGGCGCCTACGGCGCCGAGGTCAAGGTGTTCGTCGATACCGCGCCGGTGATGGAGAAGCCGCTGGCGCGTCGCGCCGGCGTCGGCTGGCAGGGCAAGCACACCAATTTGTTGAGCCGCGACTTCGGCTCGTGGCTGTTCCTGGCCGAGATCCTGACCGACCTCGAGATCGCGCCCGACGAGCCGGCGACCGACCACTGCGGCAACTGCGACCGCTGTTTGCGCGCGTGCCCGACCGGCGCGCTGCCCGAGCCCTACCGCATCGAGCCCCGGCGCTGCATCTCGTATCTGACCATCGAGCACAAGGGCGACATCGCGCCCGAGCTGATGGCGAAGATGGGCAACCGCATCTACGGCTGCGACGATTGTCTCGCGGTCTGCCCGTGGAACAAGTTCCAGCGCCCGGCCGGCGACGACGCGTTCTGGCCGCGCGGCGAGTTGGCGATGCCGAGGCTCGCCGACCTGGCGGCGCTCGACGACGAAGGGTTCCGCAAGCTGTTCGCCGGATCGCCGATCAAGCGGACGGGGCGCGACCGTTTCGTGCGCAACGTCGCCGTCGCCATCGGCAACAGCGGACTCGGATCGCTGCGAGCCGTCGCCGAGGGACTGG
Organism: Rhodospirillales bacterium; assembly: GCA_016187325.1. Lineage (GTDB taxonomy): Bacteria > Pseudomonadota > Alphaproteobacteria > Rhodospirillales > Casp-alpha2 > JACPJY01. The sequence goes on from JACPJY010000240.1 coordinate 2,014, forward strand.
CCGCCGACGCCTCGCCGCTGGTCGCCCACGCCGCCCGCTGGGCCATCGAACGATTGCAGGACGCGCCCGCCGGAAAGAAATAGCGGGTCGTTTCGCGCTCATGCTTCGACAGGCTCAGCATGAGGGCATTGGATTCAACCTCACCCTATGCCTGTCGAAGGGTGAGGCCGATCGCCCCTATTGAAGGGCGCACCTGCCGGTGGCGCGGCTCGGCGGCGCGCCCGCGCCC
>JACPJY010000206.1 GCA_016187325.1 Rhodospirillales bacterium
CATACCTGGGCCCGTCATACACCGAGGACGACATCGAGAAGCGCCTCGTCACCGTTGGCGCTCGGTTCACGGTCCTCGACGGCGACAAGGCGATCGCCATCGCCGCCGACGCGATCAAGGACGGCAAGGCGGTCGGCTGGTTCCAGGGCCGCATGGAGTTCGGGCCGCGGGCGCTCGGCGCCCGTTCGATCCTCGGCGATGCCCGCTCTCCCAACATGCAGAAGACACTCAATTTGCGCGTCAAGTACCGAGAGTCGTTCCGCCCTTTCGCGCCGGCGGTGCTGCGCGAGGACGTCGCCGACTGGTTCGAGATCGACGCCGACAGCCCCTACATGCTGATGGTAGCCGGCGTGCAGCCCAGTCGGCGGCGCGAGATGACGGCGGCTGAGAAGGCGTTGTTCGGCATCGACAAGCTGAACGTGCCGCGCTCCGACATCCCGGCCGTCACCCACGTCGATTATTCGGCCCGCATCCAGACCGTGCACCGCGAGACCAACCCGCGCTTCCACGCACTATTGAACCGGTTCAAGGAGATCAGCGGCTGCCCGGTCGTCGTCAACACTAGCTTCAACGTTCGCGGCGAGCCGATCGTGTGCACGCCGGAGGACGCGTTCCGCTGTTTCATGGGAACCGACATCGAGCTCCTGGTCATCGGCGATTGCCTGCTCAGGAAAGAGGACCAGGACCCGGCGCTTAAATTAGATTACAAGAATGCCTTCGAACTGGATTGACTGCCATGTTCCCGGACCTCTGGGGCTGGATCTTCACGCGACCGCTTTATCTCCTCACGCTCAAGGGCCGGGCGCCGGGGTCGTTGCGCAATCCGCCGCGCGATCTGTGGCCCGGCGATCCGGCCCGCGGTCGCCGCATCCTCGATGAAGGGCTGACCGTTACCCCCGACGGCGACGTCGCGACGACGTAACTGCACGATTTCGGCTGGCTTGCCGATGTCAAGGCGGCGGGCCGTCCCGGTACCGCCGAGCGAGCCCGGCAACTCGCCTCCGATTGGATCGCCGCCAACCAGCGATGGCGCCCCGTATCGTGGCGCGCGGACGTGCTCGGCCAGCGACTCGCCAATTGGTTCCTCTGCGGCGACTTCCTGCTCGCGGGCGCCGACGACGGTTTCCGCGCTCGCTTCCTTGCCGCGATCGCCGCCCAGGCGACACATCTCGCCCGCGTCGCCGGTCGCGGCCCCGGGTTGTCGGGTCGCGGGCGCGGCCGCTTCCTGGCGCTCAAGGGGCTGATCGCGGTCAGCCTCGCGGTGCCGGGGTTCGAGGAAAACATGGAGCAGGCGTTGCGCCTGCTCGAGAACGAGATCGCCTCACAGGTGCTGGCCGACGGCGGCCACGTGTCGCGCAGCCCCGCCGGACAACTCGCCGTGCTCGCCGATCTGCTGGAAATCCGGAGCGCCCTTCAGGGCGCCCGCTGGGAGGTGCCGACGACGTTGCAGAGCGCCATCGACCGCATGACGCCACTGCTCAGGACGTTCCGCCACGGCGACGGTCGCCTGGCGCTGTTCAACGGCTCGGTGGAAGACGAGAACGAGCGCATCGAGCGGGTACTGGCCGAAGCCGGCGGCCGCGGGCGCCCCGTATCCAACGCGCCGCATACCGGCTTTCAGCGCCTGAGCGCGGGCCGCACGCTGGTCATCGCCGACACCGGTCCGCCCAGGTTTTCCGGTGACTATCCGGCACACGTCGGCACGCTTGCCTTTGAGATGAGCGTCGGCAAGAAGCGGCTGATCGTCAACTGCGGCTCGCGGCCGGAGAGCGATCCGGCGTGGCGCGAGATGCTGCGCGCCACCGCCGCCCATTCGACGGTCACCGTCGACGACGTGCATTCGTCGGAACTCGTCCCCGGCGGCGGCCTCGGCCGGCGGCGCGCGGTCAACGTGCGCGCCGGCCGCCGCGAGGACGCCGGCCACGTTCTGGTCGAAGCCAGCCACGACGGTTATCACGGCTTCAACGGGATTATCCATCACCGCCGCCTCTATCTCGGCGCCGATGGCGACGACTTCCGCGGCGAGGACCGGTTGATCGGCCCTGGTGGCCATGCATTCGCGGCGCGCTTCCATCTGCACCCCGACGTGCAGGTGTCGCTGATCCAGGGTGGCGAGGCGGCGTTGCTCCGACCCGCCGGCGGCAAGGGCTGGCGGTTCCTCGTCACCGGCGGCACGCTCGCTATCGAGGAAAGCGTCTACTTCGGCACCGGGTCGCGGCGGCGCAGTCAGCAGATCGTGATTGCCGGCACCCATCCGGGCGGTGACACCGTCGTCAAGTGGCGGTTGCAACTGGAGACGGCTTAGATCTCGAAGCGCCTGACGTCGCCGCCGATGTGGACGTGGCGCCACATGCCCTTGAGATCGACGATCATGCCGCCCGGCTTCACCAATGAAGTCAAAGTGTTGCCGCTGAACGCGATGTAGACGGCGTGCGGCACCGCG
>JACPJY010000207.1 GCA_016187325.1 Rhodospirillales bacterium
CACCGTCGACCAGATGGCGAACCTGGACGACTTCGCCGCCCAGGTAGCGGCCATGGATTTGGTGATTTCAGTGTCCAACACCACCGTTCACATGGCCGGCGCACTCGGGGTGCCGACGTGGGTGATGCCGCACCTGGTGCCGCTCAGGGTGTGGCTGCTCGGGCGCGCCGACAGCCCCTGGTATCCGTCCGCTAGGCTGTTCCGCCAGGCGCGGCTGGGCGAATGGTCGGACGTCGTCGAGCGAGTCCGCGGCGAGCTCCGGGAATTCACCCGCCGCGGCTGACCCGCGCCAGCGACAATCATTGAAAATGACGAGAAAGCGAAAATTGGGCAGAGGCGGCGGCGAGGCCGGCGCATCGGCTGCCCTCGGGCAGGCCTTCGCCGACGCGGTCGCACACTACCGGCAGGGCCGGCTGGCCGAGGCGGAGCGGGGCCTCGCCGCCATCCAGCGCCGACGCCCCGATCTCCCGGACGTGCTGCACCTGCTGGCGCTGATCGCGCTGCAGGGCGGCGACGCCGACGCCGCGGTCGGGCACCTCGAGAAGGCGGTGGCCATCGCTCCTGACTCGGCAGAACTCTATAACCTCCTCGGCGGCGCGTTGCGCAAGGCCGGACGGTCCGCCGACGCCATCGCCGCCTACCGGCACGCCGTCGCGCTGTCGCCCGCCATGGCCGAGGCACATTACAACCTGGCGAACGCGTTGAAGAAGGAAGCGCGCGCCGAAGAGGCCATCGAGCACTACCGTCGCGCCGTCGCGCTGAAGCCGGATTTCGCCGACGCCCACTACAACCTCGGTCTGCTGTTGCGCCAGGCGGGCCGCGCCGGCGAAGCGGCGGCCGAGCTCGCCGAAGCCACCCGCCTCAACCCGCGCGACGCCGAAGCCTTCGTCAACCTCGCCAACGCGCTCGCCGACGGCGGCGACAGCGAACGGGCGCTGGCCGCCTGCGAGCAGGCGATCGCGCTTAAACCCAACCTCGCCCGCGCCCACTTCAACCGCGGCAACTTGTTGCGGCGGGCCGGCCGCAACGCGGACGCCATCGCGAGTTTCCGCCGCGCGCTCGCCATTGACCCGGCGATGGCCGAGGCCCTGAACAACCTGGGCGAGGCGTTGCTGAAGCAGGGCGAGGCGGCGGAGGCCGTCGGGCACTTCCTAGCCGCCCTCGAACGCCAGCCGCGATTGGTCAAGGCGCTGAACAACCTCGGCAACGCGCAGACGGCGCTGGGCGAGTTGGATGACGCCGTCGCCAGCTACCGTCGCGCGCTTGCCATCGAGCCGGACTATGCCACCGCCCACACCAGCTTGGGCAACGCCCTGCACGAGATAGGAGAATTCTCCGAAGCCATCGCCTGCCATCGCCGCGCCGTCGCCCTCGACCCCGACCTCGCCGCCGCGCACCACAACCTCGGCCTGGCGCTGCTGCTCGGCGGGAACCTCAAGGAGGGCTGGGCGGAGTTCGAATGGCGGTGGCGGCTGGCGGAAGAGGGGGAGGAAAGACCGCGACCGTTCCCGCAGCCGCCGTGGCAAGGCGAGCCGCTCAAGGGAAAAACCATCCTGGTCGTCGCCGAGCAGGGAGTCGGCGATGAAATTCTTTACGCCGGCATGGTGCCCGACCTCGTGAAGGCCGGCGCGCGGGTGGTGCTGGAATGCGCGCCGCGGCTGGTGCCGCTGTTCGGACGCTCGTTTGCGGGCGTCGCCTGCGTCGCCAAGCGCGATGTGCCGGCGGCGGCGACGCAATCGCCGGACATCGACTATCAGGCGACGGCCGGTAACCTCGGCCGCTGGCTCCGGCCCGAGCTGGCGAGCTTCCCCGGCCAGCCTTCGTACCTGGTCGCCGACGCGGCGAAGCGGACGGCGCTGCGCGAGAAATACAATGCCAAAGACGGCGATCTCCTGGTCGGAGTCGCCTGGATCAGCAAGAACAGGAAGGTCGGCCGCCAGAAGTCGATGACGCTCCGCGACCTGGCGCCGCTGGCCGCCGTTCCCGGCGTCACCCTCGTCGATCTGCAATACGGCGATACCGCGGCCGAGCGCCGGGCGTTCGAGCAGGCGACCGGGACGACGCTCGTCCACGACGCCGCCGTCGACCAGATGGCGAGCCTCGACGACTTCGCCGCCCAGGTGGCAGCCATGGACCTGGTGATCGCCGTCTCCAACGCCACCGCCCACATGGCCGGCGCGCTCGGCGTGCCGGCATGGGTGATGCTGCACGTGGCGCCGTTGAACTGCTGGCTGCTCGGGCGCGACGACAGCCCCTGGTATCCGTCCGCCAGGCTGTTCCGCCAATCGCGTTTGAGCGAATGGTCGGAGGTGGTTTGCCGCGTCACCGAGGCGCTGTCGGAATTTGTCGCCCGGCCCCGTCCGTCGGGAACCTGAAGCCGATTATTCGCCGCCGCCCTGTACGACGATTTGCCGCTTGTCGAACAATGCCACGGACGCGACGTATCTTACCCGCGGCCGCCCGGCGGCGGCCGCGGTGATGCGGTCGATCCACCAGCCTGGATTCTTCAAAGTGACGTGAGCGTTGTCGCCGCTCGGCAGGTTTTTCTCCGCCGGATAGCAGGCGACCGTCAGGAACAGGAACTTCTCCGCGAACCCGAACAATTCATCGACGATCCAGTCGATGTCCTCCTCCGGGCAGTGCTCGAGCACGTCGGTGCAGATGACGCCGTCGTAAGTGCCGGTCGGCGGCGTGCTGTAGGGCGGGTATCCGGGATCGAACAGACGGATTGCGTCGACTCCCCAAATCTCCTTCAGGCCGCGCAACTTGCGGCCGTCGGGCAGTGTCATGCGCGCTTCCTCGTATCCCTCCGCCTTGCCGCAGCCGTAGTCGAGAATTGTTCTGAGGCCGAAAGTCTCGACCGCCCGCCCTATGGTGTTGATGTGGTTTCTGAGGCTGCGCCCGTCGAACGTGTTTCCGGCAGGGATATTGTTCAACTTGTCGCCACGCTCATGCAGATCCTTGTAGACGTGCAGCAGCTCGACGTAGCGCGGACTGGGATTGGCGCGACTGTAGGCCACGGGATTCCTTCCAAATGTCAGGCACATCCTTGCAGCGCAGGAGCGGCGATTATCACTACTCCACCGTCACGCTTTTCGCCAGGTTGCGCGGCCGGTCGACGTCGGTGCCCTTGATCACGGCGGTGTGGTAGGCGAGCAACTGCACCGGGATGGCGTAGAGGATCGGCGCCACGAACGGATCAACCTCGGGAAGCTGGACGGTCGCCGCCGCCTGCCAGCCGAGCCGCTGCACCCCCTTGGCGTCGGAGAGGAAGATGACGCGGCCGCCGCGCGCCATCACCTCGGCGATGTTGGACGCGGTCTTGGCGAACAACTCGTCCGACGGCGCGATGACGATCACCGGCACGCCCTCGTCGATCAGCGCGATCGGCCCGTGCTTCATCTCGCCCGCGGCGTAGCCCTCGGCGTGGATGTAGGAGATCTCCTTCAGCTTCAGCGCGCCTTCCATGGCGATGGCGTAGCTGGTGCCGCGGCCCAGATACAGCACGTCGCGGGCCTTCGCCACCTCTTCCGCGATCTCGCGCAGCCGCTCGTCGTGGTTCAGCACTTCGGCCGCCCGCGCCGGCACCTCGGTCAGCGCCCCGACCAGCCGTGCCTCGGCGTCGGGCGTGATGGCGCCGCGCGCCCGTCCTATCGCCAAGGTCAGGCAGGCGAGCACGGTGAGCTGGGTGGTGAATGCCTTGGTGGAGGCGACGCCGACCTCGGGCCCGGCGTTGGTCGGCAACACGGCTTCCGACTCGCGGGCGATGGTGCTCTCGGGCACGTTGACGATGGAAAGGGTGTGCTGGCGCTGCTTGTTGGCGTAGCGCAGCGCCGCCAGCGTGTCCGCCGTCTCGCCCGATTGCGAGATGAACACCGCGAGCCCCCCTTCCGGCATGTCGGCGCCGCGGTAGCGGAACTCGGAGGCGATGTCGACCTCGACCGGCACCCTGGCCAGCCGCTCCAGCCAGTACTTGGCGACCAGGCAGGCGTAGAACGAGGTGCCGCAGGCGATCAGCGTGATCCTGGTCGCTTTCGCGGGGTCAAACGGGAATTCCGGCAGGGTCACCGCCCGCGTCGCCGGGTTGACGAACGAATGCAGCGTGTCGCCGATCACCTGCGGCTGCTCGTAGATCTCCTTCAGCATGAAGTGGCGGTAGCCGCCCTTGCCGACCGCGGCGCCGGAGACCGCGGTCTTGCGCACCTTGCGGCGAATCTCCCGTCCCTCGGCGTCGTAGACGGTGACGCCCTTCGACGTCATCACCGCCCAGTCGCCGTCCTCGAGATAAAGAATCTTGTTGGTCAACGGCGCCAGCGCGAGCGCGTCGGAGCCGAGATACATCTCGCCGGCGCCGATGCCGATGGCGAGCGGGCTGCCGCGGCGGGCGGCGATCATCAGGTCGTCGCGGCCGGCGAACACGATGCCGAGGGCGAACGCGCCTTCGAGGCGTGCCAGCGCCCGCTTGGTCGCCCGTGCCGGCTCGTCGCCTTCCTCGAGATACCGCGTGATCAGGTGCGCCACCACCTCGGTGTCGGTGTCGGAGGCGAGCCGGCGGCCGGCGGCGACCAGCTCCTCGCTTAAGTCTTGGAAGTTCTCGATGATGCCGTTGTGGACGACCGCCACCCGGTCGGTGGCGTGGGGGTGGGCGTTCTTCTCGTTGGGCACGCCGTGGGTGGCCCAGCGGGTGTGGCCGATGCCGGTGCGGCCGGCGATCGGCTCCCTGGCCAGGCGCTTCTCCAGATTGTCGAGCTTGCCCTCGGCGCGGCGGCGCTCGATGCCGCCGTCGACGAGCGTCGCGATGCCGGCGGAATCGTAGCCGCGGTATTCGAGTCGCCTGAGCGCCGCCAGCAGCTTCTCCGCCACGGCGTCCTTGCCGATGATGCCGATGATGCCGCACATCGGGGATTAGTTCTTCGCCTTCGCGGCTTTGGCGCGAGCGCCGGCGCGCTTGGCGAGCTTCCTGGCGCCGCCCGCGGTCGCCCGCTGCGGGGAGCGGGTGAGCGCGAGCGCGTCCGCCGCCACGTCCTTGGTGATGACACTGCCGGCGCCGACGACGGCGCGGGCGCCGATGCGGACCGGCGCCACCAGCGCCGTGTTGGAGCCGATGAAGGCGCCGGCGCCGATGTCGGTATGGTACTTGCCGAAGCCGTCGTAGTTGCAGGTGATGGTGCCGGCGCCGACGTTGGCCTTGGCGCCGACCCGGGCGTCGCCGACGTAGGTCAAGTGGTTGACCTTGGCGCCGGCGGCGATGTCGGCGTTCTTGATCTCGACGAAGTTGCCGATGTGCGCGTCCTCGGCGATGGCGGCGCCGGGGCGGAGCCGCGCGAACGGCCCGATCCGGGCGCCCGGCGCGATGCGCGCGCCCTCGATGTGGCAGTAGGCGAGGATCTCGGCGCCCTTGCCGACGCGCACGCCGGGCCCGAACCAGACGTTGGGGCCGACGGTGACGTCGCGGCCGAGCTTGGTGTCGTGGCAAAGGTAGACCGTCGCCGGGTCGATCAGGGTGGCGCCGGCGTCCATGGCGGCGCGGCGCAGCCGCTCCTGCAGGACGGCCTCCGCCCTGGCGAGGTCGGCGCGCGAGTTGACGCCGATCAGCTCCGCCTCGTCGCCCTCGACGACGGCGCAGGCAAGGTTGTCGGCGCGCGCCAGCCTGACGATGTCGGTCAGGTAGTATTCGCGCTTGGCGTTCTTCCTGTCGAGGCGGTCGAGCAGCCGCCACAAATGCCGGCCGTCGACCACCATGACGCCGGAATTGCAGAGCGTGATCTGCTTCTGCTTCGCCGTCGCGTCGCGGGTCTCGACGATGGCCTGGAGCCGGCCGTCGCGGCCCAGCACCAGCCGCCCGTAGTCGCCCGGCGCGGCGGCGCGGAAGCCGAGCACCACGATCGCCGGGCGCGGCCGCTTGCGGCGCGCCGCCAGCATCCGCGCGACGGTCTCGGGGCGAATCAGCGGATCGGCGCCGAACACCACCAGCACGTCGCCGTTGAACTTCTGCAGCGCCGGCCTCGCCGCCATCACCGCGTGACCGGTGCCGAGGGCGGGACTTTGCACGACGGTCGGGTGCGGCCTGACTAAGTCGGCGACCGCCTGCATGCCCTTGCCGACGACGACGACGCGCGGCGCGAGCTTTGCCTTCTTCAGCGTTTCGAGCAGGTGCAGGATCATCGGCCGTCCGGCGAGGGGATGCAGCACCTTCGGCGTCGCGGACTTCATCCGCGTTCCGAGGCCGGCGGCAAGGATGACGGCGGCGGTTTTTGTCTCGGTCATGGGCTGACGACGGTCCGATCAGCCGGGTTCCGGCGATGGCGGGCGACCTTGCCACATGCACCGATTCCCGCCAAGTCAAAGTTTGTTTCGATTTTTGTCAATGGGTTGCGGGATCGGACGCCGTCGGCTCCGTTTCCTTGACAGGGCTCGGAGCGCCCCCTTATATGGGCCGATTCCCGGCCGTTTCCGGGGACTCGACCGGGCGCGTAGCTCAGCGGGAGAGCACTGTCTTCACACGGCAGGGGTCCCTGGTTCAATCCCAGGCGCGCCCACCATTCCCTTCAAGGATTTAGACGTTATCTCAGCGGGCCCGTTCGAGTCCGCTGTGTCCATTTTGTGCCCATAGCGATTCAGCGCCTGAATGGCCCTGTCCTGGTAGTCGGGAGCCAGGTGCGAATAGCGCTGGACCATGGACACGGTCTTGTGGCCGGTCAGGTGCATGACCTCGTAGAGCGGGATGCCTTGCTGCACCAGCCGGGATGCGAAGGTATGCCGCAGGTCGTGGAAGCGAAGGTCCGCGATGCCCGCTTTCTCTCGGGCCGTTTCGAAGGAAGTCTTGACCCGTTTTATTTGCTCCCCTCCGTTGTCTGACATCAGCGCCTATGGGGCAGATTGGGGTGATTGCGTAATGGAGGATTTCTG
>JACPJY010000208.1 GCA_016187325.1 Rhodospirillales bacterium
GGCCGATCGCCGGGTCCTGGATGATCGACGCCAGCAGCCCGTAGGCGGCGGAGCCGGACAACGGCCGCAACAGCGCCATCGGCAGCGCTTCCGCCGGCAGGCCGACCAAGGCCGTCACGGCGCCGAGGGGCCCCACCAGCATGTCCATGGCGCCCGAGTTGCGGAACATCGCCACCGCCACCAGGATCGCCACCAGGTAGGGGATGATGCGCAGCGCCACCTGGAAGCCGTCCTTGGCGCCCTCGACAAATGCCTCGTAGACGCGCACCCGCCGCCACGCCCCGAAACCGAGCAAGGCGACCATCAGCCCGGGAATGATCCACGGCGCGATGGCGCGGCCGTGGAACACGGTAAGCGGGATCAACGCCGCGATGCCGAGCAGCGTCAGCATCGACGCCCACATCGGATAGCCTTGTCCGGTGTCGGCGAATGCCTTCGCCGTCGCCGCGTCGGTTTCCGGCGACGCCGGCGCGGCCGCGACGACCGGCGATGCCGGCGCCGCCGTGGCCGGCCACAGGTTCTGCGCCAGCTTGGCAACGACGATCGCCACCGTCGTCGAGCAGATGGTGGCAACCAGCGTCGTCGGCACGATGCCCGCCGGATCGGCCGAGCCGGCGGCGGCGCGCAGCGCGATGACGCCGGTCGGAAGCAGGGTGACACTGGAGGTGTTGATGGCGAGGAACAGCACCATGGCGTTCGATGCCGTGCCCTTGGTGGCGTTGAGCTCGTCGAGCTGCTGCATGGCGCGGATGCCGAACGGCGTCGCCGCGTTGCCGAGGCCCATCACGTTGGCGGCCAAGTTCAGGATCATCGCCCCCATCGCCGGGTGCTCGGCCGGCACGTCGGGGAAGAGCCGCACCATCAACGGCCGTACCAGGCGCGCGATGACCACCAGGAGGCCGCCCTCTTCGGCCACCCGCATCAGGCCGAGGAACAACGCCATCACGCCGATCAGCCCCAAGGCCAGCGTCACCGAGCCGGTCGCTGAATCCAGCATCGCCTTGGCGAGATCCTGCATCGGTCCCGCCAGCTCGCCGCCGGGCGTCGTCGCCGGCGGCGTCCACGCCAGTTGCCGGAACCCGGCGACGGCGAAGGCGATCAGCACGATGGCGAGGAATATGGCGTTCAAGGATCGGTCCCGAGGCGGTGTGCGGGCGGCGCCGAAGGCGTCCGGCGCGTCGGTGATGCCCGGGCCATGTTCGTCTCTTGGCCGTCGAAAGGGAAGAGCCAATGCGCCCGCCGCGACTTCCGCGCCCGTCGCCGGCAATCCGGCGTGCCCGCGGGTCGCGCCCTTGCTCCTACTTCCGCGAATCCGTGCTACCGTGGCGCCCGCCACGCACCCGGGATTCGCCGCCATGACCGACGACCACCAACCCTTCGACCTGTTGATCGTCGGCGGCGGCGTCAACGGCGCCGGCATCGCCTGCGACGCCGCCGGGCGCGGGCTGAAAGTGGCGCTGGCCGAGCAGGACGACCTGGCGTCGGCGACCTCGTCGGCGAGCTCGAAGCTGATCCATGGCGGCTTGCGCTATCTCGAGCACTACGAGTTCCGGCTGGTGCGCGAATCGTTGCGCGAGCGCGAGGTGCTGCTCGGCAAGGCACCGCACATCGTCGGCTATCGGCAATTCGTGCTGCCGTTCCTGCACGAGCGCCGCCCGGCGTGGATGCTGCGCATCGGGCTGTTCCTCTACGACGCGCTCGCCTGGCCGACGCGCCTGCCGCGCTCGGCTGCCGTCGACCTCGCCGGCGATCCGCTTGGCGAGCCGCTGAAGGACACAATCACCCGCGGCTTCGTCTACGCCGACTGCTGGGTCGACGACGCCCGCCTGGTGGTCCTCAACGCCGTCGCCGCGGCGCAAGCCGGCGCCAGCGTCATGACCCGCACGCGGCTTGTCGCCGCCACGCGCGACGGCCGGCTGTGGCGGGCGCGGCTGCAGGACGTGCGCAGCGGCCGGGAAACCGCGGTCGCCGCCCGGGTGCTGGTCAACGCCGCCGGGCCGTGGGTCGAGGCGGTGCGCGACATGGCGGCCGGCGGCCATGCCGGCGACAGGAAAGTGCGGCTGGTCAAGGGCAGCCATCTGGTGGTGCCGAGGCTGCACGCCGGCGAACAGGCCTACATCCTGCAGAACCCGGATGGGCGGGTGGTGTTCGTGCTGCCGTACGAGGGCGCGTTCTCGATCATCGGCACCACCGAGGTGGCGTTCGCGGGCGACCCGGCCGAGGTGGCGATGGACGCCGACGAGGCCGACTACATCTGCCGCTCCGTCAACGGCTATTTGAAGAAGCCCGTCAGGCCCGCCGACGCGGTGTGGTCCTATGCCGGCATCCGGCCGTTATTCGACGACAAGGCAGCGAGCGCCTCGGCGGTGACCCGCGACTACGTGCTCGACCTCGACGCCGGCGAGGCGCACGACCGGCCGCCGCTGCTGTCGGTGTTCGGCGGCAAGATCACCACCTACCGGCGGCTCGCCGAGCACGCGCTGAAAATGCTCAAGCCGTTCTTTCCCTCCATGGGCCGCGCTTGGACCGCCGGCCGGCCGCTTCCCGGCGGCGACCTGACCGGCGATGGGGGCAGCGACTTCGCGGCGTTCGCCGCGGCGCTGGCCACAGATTACCCGGCGCTCGACGCCGCCTGGCTGACACGCCTCGCCCGCCGCCACGGCAGCCGGGCGCGGATGATCCTCCACGGCGTCCGCAAGCCGGACGACCTCGGCCGCGACTTCGGCGGCGGGCTCTTCGAGCGCGAGATTGAGCACCTGGTCCGCCACGAGTGGGCGGCGGCCGCCGACGACGTGCTGTGGCGGCGGACCAAGTGCGCCCTCCACATGACGGCGCCGCAGCGCGACGCGGTCGCGGTCTATTTCGCCAGCAATCGGTCCGGGTAGTCGCTGATCACCCCTTCGACGCCCCACTTGAACAGCGTCTCGGCCCGCTTGCGCGCGTTGACCGTGAAGCAGCGCAGCCCATAGCCGCGGTCCAGGACCTGCCGCGCCAGCTCGGGCGTCAGCTCGTTTTCGCGGCAATGCATGGCGACGCAGCCGAGCGCCTCGGCCTGCCGTTGCCAATCCGACTCCAGCTTGATGACCAGGAGCGCGCGCGGAAATTCCGGTGCCCCGTCGCCGACGGCCCTGAGCGCGGCGGCCCTGAAGCTGGAGATCAGCGGCGCCGGCAGCGTCGCCGGCCACGAGTTCCTGAGCGCCCGCGCCACGGCGCGGCCGGTCTCCGGCTCCCGCTCGGGCGGGTCGGCCTTGAGCTCGATGACGGCGCCGAGATCTAGGCGCTCGAGCGTCGCCAGCGCGTCCTCGAACGCCGGCACCCGCTCGCCGGCGAACGCTTTGCCGAACCAGAAGCCGGCGTCGAGGCGGCGGATGGCGGCCAGCGTCGTCTCCGCGACCCGGCCGTTGCCGTCGGTGGTGCGTTCCAGCGTCTCGTCGTGGAACACCACCAGCGCGCCGTCGCCGGTCAGCCGCACGTCGAACTCGACCCAACGCACGCCGAGCGCCGCCGCGGCGGCAAACGAGGCAAGCGTGTTCTCGGGCGCGTGGCCGGCCGCCCCGCGGTGGCCGATCACCCGCGGTACCGCCGGCGGCGAATTGTCGCGTTTTGTCATTACCTTAAAACGTATTGCTCGACGGGCTTTTAGCGATCAACCTAAGAGCCGGGACTATAGCCGATGGCCGGTCGCGATACGAGCCGGCTCCGGCGCCGTTCTGGGAGGGACGATGGCCGACGAAACCTTGAAGGCGATGGCGCTCGACTACCACCGCTTGCCGCGGCCGGGCAAGCTCGCGATCACCGCCACCAAGCCGCTCGCCAACCAGCGCGACCTGGCGCTCGCCTATTCGCCGGGCGTCGCCGCCGCCTGCGAAGCGATCGTCGCCGACCCGGCCGAGGTGGCGACCCTGACCGCGCGGCAGAACCTGGTCGCGGTGATCTCCAACGGCACCGCCGTGCTCGGACTCGGCAACATCGGCGCGCTGGCGGCGAAGCCGGTGATGGAAGGCAAGGCGGTGCTGTTCAAGAAGTTCGCCGATATCGACGTCTTCGACATCGAGATCGACGAGACCGACCCGATGAAGCTGGTCGACATCATCGCCAGCCTGGAGCCGACCTTCGGCGCCATCAACCTCGAGGACATCAAGGCGCCCGAATGCTTCATCCTCGAGCGCGAGTTGCGCAAGCGCATGAACATCCCTGTCTTCCACGACGACCAGCACGGCACCGCCATCGTGGTCACGGCCGCGATGGTCAACGGGCTGCGCGTCGTCGGCAAGAAGATGGGCAACGTCAAGCTGGTGTCGACCGGCGGCGGTGCCGCCGGCATCGCGTGTCTGAACCTGTTCGTCGAGATGGGCGTCAAGCGCGAGAACATCACCCTCGTCGACCGCTTGGGCGTCGTCTACGAGGGCCGCAAGGAAGAAATGAACCCGGAAAAGGCGGTCTACGCCAAGCACACCAAAGCGCGTACCCTCGATGAGGTGATCGACGGCGCCGACGTGTTCTTAGGGCTATCGGCGCCCGGCATCCTGAAGCCGGCGATGGTCAAGCGGATGGCGGCCAAGCCCTTGATCCTGGCGCTCGCCAATCCGGTTCCCGA
>JACPJY010000209.1 GCA_016187325.1 Rhodospirillales bacterium
GTATCGCCCGCATCGAGCGCGACCATCCGGAGATCGCCCAGCAGATTCTCGACGAGGAGGCGCGCCAGCAGGCGCGGCGCGATTTCGCCTTCCGGCTCGGGCTCGAGGCGCTCTCGCGCGGCGACCACAAGGCCGCCTTCGAGCAGTGGAAGCCGCTGGCCGAGGAAGGCGACGGCCGCGCCCAGGCGCAACTCGGCCGGCTCTACGCCGAGGGGCTGGGCGTCGGCAAGGATCCGGGCGAAGCGCTGAAATGGTTCCGCAAGGGCGCCGCCCAGGGCGAGGCCGTCGCCGAGGACGGGCTCGGCGTCCTCTACATGAACGGCGAAGGCGTCGCCGAGGACGCCGAGGAGGCGATCAGGTGGTTCCGCCGCGCCGCGGCGCAGGGCTTGTCGCGCGCCGAATTCCACCTCGGTTCGGCCTACGAGCGCGGCGCCGGGGTGCCCAGGAACCCGGTCGAGGCGGCGAAGTGGTACCGGCGCGCCGCCGAACAGGGCCTTAAGGAGGCGAAGGAAAGCCTGGCCCGCGTCGAGGACGAGCATCCGGAGGCGCGGGCCGGCGCATCGAAGCCGGAGGCCACCACCGCGCCTTCGGCGGAGACGCCGGCAGCCGAGCCGGAATCCCCGGCCAAGGAGGCGCCACCGGCCGAACCGGCGACCAAGGGCAAGGCGGCGCCCGCACCCGGCAAGAAGTAGATCGGCGCCCGTATCGCGTCAGCATCGCCGTTTGTCCTGGGCCGTCATTCCGGCCGCAGCGAAGCGGAGAGCCAGAATCCAAAAATAACAGATACTTCGTGGATTCCGGGTTGCCGCTACGCGGCCCCCGGAATGACGGCGGGGAGGTTTGCGCAAATGTCTCCAAGATGTGGCCGAACCAAGCCGCCAAGCCGGTCCCCCTGCCCATCGCCGGCCGGAGTTGCTAAAATGAGAGGTTGGCTGACCAACGCGGCAACGAATCGGGGGTGGAAACGGTGGGCATCCGAGCGCGGATTCTGCTGGCGGTGCTGGCCGCCGCCGTGACCGTCGGCGGCGCCCTGGCGCAGGACAAGAAGCTGTCGCCGGCGACCGAGAGCCTGTTCCTCGCCATCCGCACCAACAACTTCGACGCCGTCAAGCGCAGCCTGCTGGCCGGCGCCGACGTCGAGGCGGAAGACGAGGACGGCCGGACGGCGATCGACATCGCCGTCGACCGCGGCCGTTTCAACATCGCCCATTATCTGCTGGCATGGCGCAAACCCGCGCAGGCGCGAACGCCGACGACCCCGGCGGCGCCGCCCCCGGTGTTCACCGAGACCGCCCCCACCGCGCCGGTGCCGGAAACCATGCCGGTGACCCGCGAGCCGCCGTCGGTGCTGTCACCGACGCCGGTGCAGCCGGTCACCGCGCAACCGCTGGCGCCGACGCCGGCGCAACCGCCGGTCGCCACCGCTTCGCCACCGGCCGCCGCCCCGACACCGGCGCTGCCGACGCGCGCGCAGCCGGCGCCCGCCGGACCCGCGCCCACGACCAGGATCGCGCCGCCAGCCGAGGCCAAGCAGGGTGGCGGCTTCTTCGACGGTGTCGCCCGCTTCTTCGGCTTCGGCGGCGGGCCGGAGGCGAAGCCGGCAGACGACGCGGCAACCGCGGCGGCGCCGGCAACCAAGGCCAAGCCCGTCCCGGCGCCGACACCGGTGGCGCCGTTGCCGACCACCGGCAAGATCGCGCCGCCGGCCGAGGTATCGCAGGAGGAAGGCTTCCTCGAAAGCCTGGCGCGCTTCTTTTCCGGCAAGTCGAAGACAAGCCCGCCGCCCGACGACGCGGCGAAGCCGCGGTCGTCCCTGCCGACGCCGACACCGGCCGCAGAGATGACTCCGGCGCCGGCAGCGCCGCAACGGCAGCCCGCGGCCGTGGCGACGACGAATGCCGGAACGACAAGCGCCGGGGTCGCGCCGGTACGCGATTCGCTGCTCGATCACATCGCCAAGGTGCTGGCCGACGAGCAGGGCGCTAATGCCCCGCTCACCTCGGCGAAGCCTCCGGCGGAGCCAGGGCCGGCCGCCGGCAACCCCCCGGTCGCGGAGCCGACGCCGGAGCCCCCTCCCCGGTTCGCCGCCCAGCCGACCCGTGACGCCGTTCCCGAGCCGGTGGTGGTGCCGGTGAAGGCGCCGGCCGATGAGCAGCCGACCGGGAAAACGGCGAAGCCGGGGACTTCGATCCTCGACGACATCGCCCGCATGCTGAGCGCGGCCACGGCAACCAGCGAGCCGCCACCGCAAACGGGACCGCAAACGGTCGCCGCCGCCCCCGTTCCCGCTCCCGTCCTCTCTCCCGATCTTGCCCCTTCCGCCGATCCCACGCCCGCGGCCCCGGCGGAGACGGAAACCGCCGCCGGCAACGGCGACAAGGGCGAGTTTCTCGGCCGCGTCACCGAGTTCTTCAGCGTCGGTCCGAGCCGCCCGCAACCGTCCGAGGCGGCGTCGGCGACCGAGACCGCGATGGCGGCGGCGCCGAAGGCCGCCGTCGCACCGCCGCTCCGCCGCACCCGTGCCGAACCGGTGCTCGGCGATGGACATCGGCTCGGCATGCGCCGGCCGCTGGACTCTTCCGGCGTCTGCGTCGACAAATCGGCGGCGGCGTTCTGCGTCGAGCCGGTGGACTGGCCGCCGGCGATCGCCGCTGCGTTCGAGGTGCAGTCGGCCATCTATCGCGGCCGGCAGGCAATCGTCCGCTACGACGGCGGCGTGGCGACGCAGTTCCACGCCCTGTTCCCAACCGCCAATTTCCAGAAGATCGTCGACCATTTCACCGCGATGCTGGGTCCGCCGGGCGACACGTCCGAGCGTTCGGCGGTGGCGATCGGCGAGCGCAACCGCAAAAACCGGACGGCGCGCTGGCTGGGACCGAAGGCCGCCGACGGCGCCGACAGCATGCTCGAGGTGCGCGAGATCGACGACATGCGGTGGTCGGCGCCGCCAGACCTCGAACACGGCGTGGTGCGGCTCCATCGGGTCGGCGGCGACATGATGTTCCAGCACGTGTCGTGGTCGGATTTCCTGCTGGCGAGGATGCGTCAACCCGGGAATTGACGGGGATCGGGTGGCGGGCCGGCGTTACGGCTCGCGCTGTTGATTCTCCAGCTGCCGCCGGCGCGCGCGCAACTCGTCGATCAACTCGACGGTGGGCAAATTCATCCGTTGTTCAAGGGCGATCTGCCGGCGCCGCAACTCGTCGGCGCGGACCAGTTCCCGCCGCCGCGTTTCCTTGGGCTCGATCCGGATCAGGCCCTGCCGAAGGGTGACGTCCTGCTCCAGCGACAGCGCCGGCTGCAGCGTCCGCACGAACTGCTCGCGGCTGAATTGCTGCTGCTTGGCGAGCTCCAGCGCGCGGGCCAGCTCCTGTTGCGCCTCGCGCAGTTGCTGTTGGGTCGCCAGCTCGCGGGTGCGCTGCTCGGAGTTGAATTGCCGCTGCTGCTGCGCCAGCGCGCGGGTACGCCGCTCCTGCTCCAGCTGCAGCAAGCGGGAGCGCAGGGCAATGTCCTTGGCCTCCTGCGACGGCTCGCTGCAGCGGCGGCGGCCGGTGTTCTCGTCGATGAAGGTGGTGCGGTTGGGCCCGCACTCGAGCGCGTGAAAAGCACGCGCCGACGTCGGCCACAGGACGGCGGCGGCCACGGCTACGGATGCGGAAATCACCACCAGCGGCGGCATGAGTCCCAAACCCCAGTGCTACACGACAGTCCGTTCATCATAGCCCCTTCGCCGGGCCAGGCAACGGCCTCGGCGGCGGGCGCGGACGCTAGGCGGGCCCTAGCCTTGCGGCGGCGCGACGGCCGACTCGGGCGCGCGGGGCGGCCTGGACCCGTGGCGGCGCTTGGCCCGGCGGCGCCGGAAGCCGAACCGGAAATCGGTGACCGCGTACAGGCCGGCGACGGTGCTGAGCGTGCGCAGTCCGTCGCGGGCGGCCTGCATGAATTCAGCGAGCACGGGGCCTTCCTTCACCGCGCCTTCCTCGTGGACGATGCTCAGGCGATGCAACGAATAGAGGCCGAGGATGGAGGCGAAGATGAAGAAGAAGTCCCATTCCTGGATGCGCACCGCCTCGATCATGATGCCGGCCTGCGGCGATTCCCAGTAGAACAGCACCGAGAACCCGTGGGTGAGGAAGAAGTCGGCGAGCAGCCCGCCGATCACCGGCGCAACGCCAGCGGCCAGTGAGTTGACCAGGCTGTTGGCCGACAGGTACGCGGTGGCCTCGCCGCGCGGCGCCATCTTCATCGCCAGGTTGCCGGACGCCACCGCGACGCCAGCGGTTGCCGTGCCGGTCACCACGTGGATCATGAACAGGACCGGAAGGGTCAGGATGTAGCGGTCGGGAAAGGTGGTCAGCGTCCACGCCAGGATGCACAGCAGGAACGCCGGCGCGCACACCGACAGCACCGCCTTCGAGCTGTAGCGCTCGACCAACCGCCCCCAATGCGACAGGGCGAGAACGTTGGCGGTCTGGCTGATGACCGCGAACAGGATGACAGTCATCAGGTCGAGATCCAGCCGCTTCAGCATGTGCACGGTGAAGAACGGCGTCGCCAGGTTGATGGCGAAGTTCCAGGAGCCGAAGAACATCAGCGCCTGGCGGTAATGGAGATCGTGGATGGGACGTTTCAGGACCTTGAGCAGATCGAATTTCTCCTTCGCCACCGTCATGCGCGGCTCGGGGATCTTGGTCAGCGTGTAGACGTTGTAGCAGCCGATGACGAAGGCGGTGAGGAAGATCAGCGAATAGGCGAACTTCGGGTCGGCGACCTGCCAGGTGCGCCAGCCGTCGATGAAGCCGGCGGCGGCGAGGCTGATCAGCATGCCGAAGAACGTCGTCGCGCGCAGGTTCCTGGCCAGGAAACCGGCGCGCTGGTCGTCGGGCACCAGGTCGCGTAGCCACGAATTCCAGCTGCACAGCATCACCGAGCCCAGGAGGTAGCGGACGGCGAGCGCGACGACGAGCACGGCGAGCGCCACCATAGGGCTCGGAATCAACACGGCGGCGGCGATCACCAGCAGCATCGGCCGCACCATCATCCCGAAGCCGATGCAGACGGCGCGGCGCACGCGCAGCCGCTCGATCAAATAGACGCCGAGCAGCTGCCCGACGTTGCCGAGCTGCGGCACCGCGGCGAGCACGCCGATCGCCGCGTTGGAAGCGCCGATCTCGAGCGCAAACGCGGTCAGGAACGCGCCGACGGTCAGCGTGTTCATGATCTTGCCGAGCACGGCGTTGCGCTGCAGCCATTTCAGGCCGCTCTCGAGCTCGTCGGGCGAGATCGAATCCTGCGGGGCGTATCGGGCGGCGAGGGATCGCCTGGCGGGATGGGCGTCGGACATGGGGGAGTTTAGCCGCGGGCGGTGTCCCGTCCACTCGTCATTTGGCGCCCGCCTCCGGGCATTCGGGCTTGGTCAGGTCGGCGGCAGCGACATCGATCAAGAACCGGTCGGCGAGGAAGCGGCGCCCGATCAGCATCCGATAGGCCATGCCGGCACGGTCGGCGAGGCTGACCTCGGCGTCGGCGAAAACGCGCCCCAGGCAGAGGTCGATCGAGACCACGTAGCGCCGCTGGACGGCGGTCCCCGAGCGGCGCACGTTGGCGGCCCGGACGACTGGACGTTCGAGGGTCAGCGACCGGCCGGCGTCGTTGGCGGTGGTGAAGCGCACCCACGGCTTGCCGTCGCGCTGGAACTCGACCAGGTCGCTGACGCCGAGGGAGGAGGTTTCGGCGCCGCTGTCGATCCGTGCCTTGAAGGTGACGCCGCCCTCGACGATGCGCACGTCCTCGACGTGGCCGATGGTTTGGCGCTCGGCGGCGGGCGCGGCCAGCGCCGGGATCAGGGCGAGCAGCGCCACCAGCAGGATTATTGCGCCTCGAACCTTGGCCATGCCGCTCCCCCGATCCGCCGCTTACGCTAACACGGAGCGTGGAGCGGGAAAATCCTTGGCACCGCGGTCGGCTGTTGAGAGTTCTCTGGCCTGGAACGGGGGCTTCCACTAAAAATGGGCCGGGGGACCGACGATGGACCATTCCGACGGCCTGGTTAATGCCTATGTCCTCGACGGCAAGGGCGGGGGCA
>JACPJY010000218.1 GCA_016187325.1 Rhodospirillales bacterium
ACCTGTCCTTCGACCAGCGGGCAGCGAAGGCGAGGGGCGTCGTCGTCTGTGGCACCAGCATGCTCGGCTACCCGGCGGCCGAGCATGCCGCCGCCTTGATCTTGGCGCTTTACAAGAAGATCCCCGCCGAAGACCGGGTGATGAAAAAAGGCGGCTGGCAAGCCGGCGCGTCGGAGGGCATGAAGGGCAAGACCCTTGGCATCCTCGGCCTCGGCAAGCTCGGCGCCCGGGTCGCCCGCGTGGGCCAGGCCCTCGAGATGAACGTCGTCGCCTGGAGCCAGAACCTGACGCCTGAACGCTGCGCCGAGATCGGCGTCGCATACGTCGACAAGCAGACCCTGTTCAAGGCCTCCGACGTCGTCTCCATCCACCTGGTGCTCAGCGACCGCACCCGCGGCCTGGTCGGCGCAAGGGAACTGGGATGGATGAAGCCGACCGCCTACCTGGTCAACACCTCGCGCGGGCCGATCGTGGACGAGAAGGCGCTGATCAAGGCGCTCCGGGCGGGCGACATCGCCGGCGCCGGCCTCGACGTCTACGACGTCGAGCCGTTGCCCAAGAGCCATCCGATCCGCAAGCTCAAGAACGTGGTGCTGACAGGCCACACCGGGTTCGTGGTCAAGGAGCTCTACGCGCTCGCCTACGGCGAGGCGGTCGAGAACATCAAGGCGTGGATGGCGGGCAAGCCGATCCGCGTCCTCAACGCCGACTGAGCCGGCCCCGGCGATGCCAATCAGCCACGCCGTACAGGGCGCCGTCTTCACCGTCGTCATCGACAATCCGTCGAGGCTGAACGCGCTGACACGCGACGACTGGGCCGAGCTGGGCCGGACTATGACGGCGCTTTCCGGGAACGACGCGATCCGCTGCATCGTCGTGCGTGGCGCCGGCGACAAGGCGTTCTCGGCCGGCGCCGACATCTCCGAGTTCCCTGAGACCCGCGCCAACGCCGGCCAGGCGCGCGCCTACGGCGCCATCGTCGCCGAGGCGTTGCAGGCGATCCAGGACTGCGCCCATCCGACGCTGGCGATGATCAACGGTGTCTGCACTGGCGGCGGCGCCGAGATCGCGTGTTCCTGCGACATCCGCATCGCCGGCGCCTCGGCGCGCTTCGGTGTCCCCATCAACCGCCTCGGCCACGCCTTTGCCTACGCCGAGATGGCGCCGGTGCTGGCGGTGCTCGGCCGCGCCATGGTCCTGGAGCTGCTGCTGGAAGGGCGAATTCTCGACGCCGCCGAGGCGGCGCGGCGCGGCCTGGTCAGCCGGGTGGTGCCCGACGGCGAGCTCGCGGCCGAGGTCGCGGCAACGGCGGCCCGCATCGCCGAGGGCGCGCCGCTGGCCAACCGGGCGACCAAGCATTTCCTGCGCCGGCTCGCCGACTCGCGGCCGCTCTCCGCCGCCGAGACCGCCGAGGCCTATGCGCTTTGCGATTCCAAGGACTACGCGGAAGGCCTCGCTGCCTTCCTCGCCAAGCGCAAGCCGAAGTTCAAGGGCCGCTGAGCGGCAAGCGTTGCCAAGCGTTCGGAATCGGGTTCTCATGGGGACCAACTGGGAGGAACCAAGCACATGAGCCAGGCCGACAAACTGCGCAAGCTTTTGGCCGGGCCGGACATCCTGGTGATGCCCGGCTGCTGGGACGCCATCAGCGCGCGGCTGATCGAGCGCGCCGGCTTTCCGGTTACCTTCATGGGCGGCTTTTGCGTCGCCGCGGCGCGGGCCGGCCTGCCCGACACCGGGCTGATCTCCTACGCCGAGATGGTCGACCAGGGGCGCAACATCTGTTCCGCCGTTTCGATCCCGGTGCTCGGCGACGGCGACACCGGCTACGGCAACGCCATCAACGTCAAGCGCACGGTCCAGGGCTACGCCCAGGCCGGCTTCGCTTGCGTGATGATCGAGGACCAGGTGGCGCCGAAGCGCTGCGGCCACACCCGCGGCAAGCAAGTAGTCGGCCGCGACGAGGCATTCTCGCGCATCCGGGCGGCGGTCGACGCTCGCGACGAATTGCGCGACGGGGGCGGCGATATCCTGGTGATGGCGCGCACCGACGCCAACGCCACCGACGGCATCGAGGAGGCGATCGCGCGGGCCAAGGCGTTTCAGCAGATCGGCGCCGACATCTCGTTTTTGGAGGCGCCGAAGACCGAGGCCGAGATGCGGCGGTACTGCGAGGCCGTGCCGGGGCCGAAGATGGCCAACATGGTCGAGCAGGGGGATTCGCCGTTCCTGCCGCCCGCCAAGCTGGCCGAGATCGGCTACAAGATTGCCGTCTACCCGATCACCCTGATCCTGGCCGGCATTCGGGCGATGGAGGACGCGCTCGCGAAGATGAAAGCCGGCGGCGGCCACCCGGAGCGGCTGGCCGAGTTCGCGCACCTGCGCGACATCGTCGGCTTCCCCGATTACTACGAGGCGGAAAAGAAATACACCGCCGATTGATTGAAGGCGCCCGGCAAACCGGCGATAATCGGGGCGCACCGCCTGGGGCGCCCGGGGGCCAACCGTCGCTTTCCGGCGCAATTCTGCAATGAAGATCAAGAGAGGCCAGACCATGATCCCCATCACCCGCACGATCTCCGAATTCGCCGCCGGCATCTCTTACGATGCACTGCCGCGCGAGGTCGTTGATCGCACGAAGTCGCTGGTGTTGGACATGGTCGGCATCGCCGTGCGCGCCCGCCACGACGCCGAATCGACGCCCGCCCTCATCAGCGGGGCGGCCAAGCTCGGCCTCGACGG
>JACPJY010000219.1 GCA_016187325.1 Rhodospirillales bacterium
GCAGCCGCTTTTCAGCAGCTCGATGGCGCCCTTAGGCGTGATGGCGGCGGCGAATTCGTACTCGCCGGCCTTCAGCGGCCCGCCGGACGCCCAGCGGGCGGCGAGACGGAACACCAGTGGCTCGGCCAGCACGCCGGCCCGGTGCAGGGTGCGCGCGATGCCGTCGATGCCGGTGCCGCGTTCGATGATGACGGTGATCGACGCCGTCGACGGCCCGGGGCGGGTGTAGGTGCTGAGTCCCCACGCCGCCAGCCCGCCGCCGGCCACGGCCAGCGCGGCGATGATCGCGGCGACGATCTTGAGGGGGCGGCCCATGGGGCCGTCAGTTCACGGTCTTGAAGACCAGCGACGCGTTGGTGCCACCGAAGCCGAATGAGTTCGAGAGCGCCATTTTGACCGGCGCCTCCCTGGCCTGGTGCGGCACCAAGTCGATCGTGCTTTCGACCGATGGGTTGTCCAGGTTCAGCGTCGGCGGCACCACGCCGTCACGCATCGCCAAGATCGAGAAGATCGCCTCGACCGAGCCGGCGGCGCCGAGCAGGTGCCCGATCGCCGACTTGGTGGACGACATCTTGAGCCCGTTGGCGGACTTGCCGAACACCCGCTGCACGGCGCGGATCTCGATCTCGTCGCCGAGCGGCGTCGAGGTGCCATGGGCGTTGATGTAGTCGATGTCCTCGGGGTTGGCCTGGGCGCGCTTGAGCGCCGCCTCCATGCACCGCTGCGCGCCGTTGCCGTCCTCGGCCGGCGCCGTGATGTGGTGGGCGTCGCCGGACATGCCGTAGCCGACCACCTCGGCCAGGATTTTGGCGCCGCGTTTCCTGGCGTGCTCGAGCTCCTCGAGCACCAGCGCGCCGGCGCCGTCGCCCATGACGAAGCCGTCGCGGTCCTTGTCCCAGGGCCGCGACGCCTTCTCGGGGGTGTCGTTGAAGTGGGTGGAAAGCGCGCGCGCGGCGCAGAACCCGGCGACGCCCAGCCGGCACACGGCGGCCTCGGCGCCGCCGGCGATCATCACGTCGGCGTCGTCCCACATGATAATGCGCGCCGCGTCGCCGATAGCGTGCGCCCCGGTTGAGCACGCCGTCACCACCGAGTGGTTCGGTCCCTTGAAGCCGTAGCGGATCGAGACGTGGCCGGACACCAGATTGATGAGGCTGGCCGGAATGAAGAACGGGCTGACGCGCCGGGCGTTGCCGCTTTCGACCATCACCGCTGTCTGTGCAATCTCGTTGAGGCCGCCGATGCCGGAGCCGATCAGCACGCCGGTGCGGACGCAGTCCTCTTCGCGGTCGGGCTTCCAGCCCGAATCTTCGACCGCCTGCACGGCGGCCGTTAGTCCGTAGACGATGAAGTTGTCCATGCGGCGCTGGTCTTTGGGCGTAATCCAGTCGTCGGCGTTGAACAGCCCTGCCTTGGTCTCGCCCGCCGGCACCTGGCCGGCGATCTTGGCCGGCAGGTCGCTGACGTCGAAGGCCTGGATGGCGCGAATGCCCGATTTGCCGGCGAGGATATTTTCCCAGGTCGCGGCCACTCCGCAACCCAGGGGCGTGACGAGGCCCAAGCCGGTGACGACCACTCGTCTCATGTCAATCCGCGTATTTCGCCGACGTTACGAACCCCTGGTGAGGGTGGCGCCGGGAGGGCGGAAGCACCCGGCCCTGCTGTTAATGACCTAAGAGGCGTGGGTCTCGATGAACTTGATTGCGTCTTTGATGGTGAGAATCTTCTCGGCTTCCTCGTCCGGGATTTCACAGCCGAATTCTTCTTCGAAAGCCATCACCAGTTCCACGGTATCCAGGCTGTCGGCACCCAGATCGTCGATGAAGCTCGCGTTCTCGACCACCTTGGATTCTTCGACCCCCAAGTGCTCCAGAACGATCTTTTTTACACGCTCGGCAACATCACTCATAGTCTTGATCCTCGACTTTCTCGGTTATGAATCCCCTCGCTCCGGGTGCCCCCAGGGGCCGCCATCGCTTCATGGGCGGCCAAAAAAGAGCCGCTACCTAACACACTTTAGCAGCCTTGGCCAGCGCCCTCCCCGATCGATTTCGGGCGCCACCGCCGGCCCCGGCCGAAGGCCTTTCCGGGCCCCGGCCATCGGCTCATATCATCGCCATTCCGCCATTCACATGCAAGGTTTGACCGGTGACGTAAGCCGCTTCGTCGCTGGCCAAAAACACGCACGCCGAGGCCACGTCCTTGGGCTTCCCCAGGCGCCCGCAGGGGATGCGCCCCGTCAGCTCCGCCTTCTGGACGTCGGTAAGCGAAGCGGTCATGGCGGTGGCGATGAACCCCGGCGCGACGCAGTTGACGGTGATGCCGCGGCTCGCCACCTCCTGCGCCAGCGCCTTCGACATGCCGATCATGCCGGCCTTCGAGGCGGCGTAGTTGGCCTGCCCGGGATTGCCGGTGACGCCGACCACCGAGGTGATGCCGATGATCCGCCCCCAGCGCTTCTTCATCATCCCCCTGAGGCACGCCCGCGCAAGCCGGAAGCCGGCGGTCAAGTTGACGTCGAGCACGGTTTGCCAGTCCTCGTCCTTCATCCGCAACGCCAGTGCGTCGCGGGTGAGCCCGGCGTTGTTGATGAGGATGTCGACGCTGCCGAGGGCGGCCGCTGCATCCTTGGCGAGCGCCGCGGCGCCGGCGGCAGTCTTCAGATCGGCCGGCACCACGAAGGCGCCCGCTCCGAGCTCCTTGGCCAACGCGTCGAGAGCGTCGGCGCGGGTGCCCGACAGCGCTACCTTGGCGCCTTGCGTGAACAGCGCACGCGCGATCGCGCCACCGATTCCACCCGATGCGCCGGTGATGAGCGCGCCCTTGTCTTTGAGATCGAACATGGCAGTTCCCCTAGAGCGTCTTCAAAAATTCCTCGATCGTCTCGGGCGTACCGACGGAGACGCAAGCGAGATCGCCATCGATGCGCTTGCACAGCCCAGCCAGCACCCGGCCGGCGCCGACCTCGGCGATATGCGTCACGCCCTGCTCCTTCATATAGAGCACGCTCTCGCGCCAGCGCACGACGCCGGTCACCTGCTCGACCAGCAGCCGCCGGATTTCGGCCGGCGCCGTCACCGGCCGCGCGGTGACGTTGGCGACCAGCGGCACCGCCAGCGGCGACATCGCCACCTTGGCCAGGGCATCCGCCATCGCGTCGGCGGCGGGTGCCATCAGCGCGCAGTGGAACGGCGCGCTCACCGGCAGCATGATCGCCCGCTTGGCGCCCTTCGACTTGGCGATGTCGACGGCGCGGGCGACGGCGCCGGCGCTGCCGGAGACCACCACCTGGCCCGGCGCGTTGTCGTTGGCGGCCTGGCACACCTCGCCCGAGGCCGCCTCCTTGGCGATCGCGTCGGCGGCGTCGAGGTCGAGCCCCATCAGCGCCGCCATAGCGCCTTGGCCCACCGGTACCGCCTGCTGCATAGCGCGGCCGCGGATCTTCAAGAGTCTCGCCGTGTCGGCGAGGTCGAGGCTGCCGCCGGCGGCGAGCGCCGAATACTCGCCGAGCGAATGGCCGGCGAGATAAACCGCCGACGTCACTAGATTC
Source organism: Rhodospirillales bacterium (assembly GCA_016187325.1). Lineage (GTDB taxonomy): Bacteria > Pseudomonadota > Alphaproteobacteria > Rhodospirillales > Casp-alpha2 > JACPJY01. Next base: position 3,551 of record JACPJY010000219.1, read on the forward strand.
AGGCCGCCGTCGCGTGCCAGCACCCGCATCACGGCGAGCGACACCGCCATGATCGCCGGCTGCGCGTTCTCGGTAAGCATGAGTTCGTCCTCGGGCCCCTCGAACATCAGCTTGGATAGCTTTTGGTCGAGAGTGTCGTCGATTTCCTCGAACACCTCGCGAGCGGCCGGGAAGGCCGCCGCCACCTCGCGGCCCATGCCGACCGCTTGGCTGGCCTGGCCGGGAAACACGAATGCGCGCGACATCGCCGATGTCACCCCTTTTCCCGCCGCTTGGTCCTACCCCTTGGTCCAGCCCCGGGGTCCTGCCTTCGCCGTCACTTTAAGGGGCGTCGCGGCAAAGCGCCACCGCCTCCATCGCCGAGGTCATGAGAGGCCGGGGCACGGCTTGCCTCATCTTTGCAAATGTGTATAGTGCGCCGGCTTTGACATAGCTTCCTGCCGGCCCCAGTCCGGCTATGCCCGCCAACGTCAGCGCGGGCTGAGACAATCCGAAGGGAGACCATAACGTGCCTTTCTACGAAAACGTGTTCATCGCGCGCCAAGACGTTTCCCCGGCCCAGGTCGACGGCCTGACCGAAAGTTTTGAAAAAGTCATCACCGACATGGGCGGCTCCGTACCGAAGAAGGAGTCGTGGGGTCTTCGCACGCTTGCCTACAAGATCAAGAAGAACCGCAAGGGCTACTACGTGCTCCTCAACATCGACGCGCTGCCAGCGGCGATTACCGAGATGGAGCGCCAGATGCGCATCAACGAGGACGTCATCCGCTATCTGACGACCCGGGTCGATGCGCTGGAGGAAGGCCCGTCGGCGGTGTTGCGCAACAAGGACCGCGGTGACGAGCGCGGTGGGCGCCGTGGCGGCCGCGACGACCGCCGTCCGCGCGATGACCGGCGTCCCCGCGACGGGGGGCGCGACGACCGCCGCCCGCGCGATCACCGCATGCCGCCCGCCGAGGCGAAGAACGGCGGCGGCGCGGAAAAGGCTGAGGGAGGCGACGCATGAGCTTCGCGCGTGGCGGTGGCAGTGATCGCGCGGGCGGCGGTGGCGGTGGCGGCGGACCGCGGCGGCCTTCGTTCTTCCGGCGCCGGAAATCGTGTCCGTTCTCGGGCGCGAACGCACCGAAGATCGACTACAAGGACATCAGGCAGCTGTCGCGGTTCACATCCGAGCGCGGCAAGATCGTGCCCAGCCGCATCACCGCCGTATCGGCTAAGAAACAACGGGAATTGGCGCGCGCGATCAAGAGGGCGCGGTTCCTCGCCTTGATGCCGTTTCTCATAAAGTAATGTTCGGGTTGATGGGCGGCGCCGCGGTGCCAGGCCGACCAGGCCGACGGGCGGCGCCAGGAGAAGGCGATGTCCAAGGAAACGCTGTTTGCCATTGGCGCCGGCGGCCTCAGTGCCGTTTCCGCGCTCGCCTTCCTGAGCCGCGCGCCGGGCTCTCTGATCGTCGTCTATCTGGCGTCGCTGCCGCTGTTCATGGTGGGTCTCACGATAGGACCGCGGGCGGTTGCGATCGCGGCGGCTGTTGGTTTCATGACCGCGGGCTTGTTCGGCGGCGCCTTCATCGCCGGCGTGTTCGGTCTGATGCAGGCGCTTCCCGCCTGGCTGCTGGTCAAGCAGGCGCTGCTGCAGCGGCCGGCCGGCCCCGGCGGCCAAGCCGAATGGTGCCCGATCGGCGAGGCGCTGAGCTGGTTGACGCTGCTGGCGGCGGCGTTGCTGGTGATCGTCGCCGTCACCAATATCGGCGGCGAACGCAGTTTCTCGGGCATGGTTTCCGACAAGCTCGACTACATCTTGCACGCCATGGCGCCGCACCTCGGCGACGGCCATCGCGCCCGCACGGTGGCCGTCATGGCGCCGCTGTTCCCGGGCGCGGTCGGCGGTTCGTGGCTGATCATGAGCGTCGTCAACGCGGCGCTAGCGCAGGCAATCCTGGTGCGCATGAAGCGCAACCTCAGGCCGACGCCGGCCTACGCCGAAACGACCCTGCCGCAATGGGTTTCGTGGCCCCTGGTGGGCGCCGCCGCATTGGCGTTGATCGGATCGGGGAATTTGCAGTATACGGGGCGCAATCTGGCGATGGTGCTGGCGGTCCCGTTCTTCATCGTCGGGCTCGCCGTGGTGCACACGCTGGCCCGTCGGGTGGCTTACAAGGGCCTGATTCTGGCGGCGTTCTACCTGGTGCTGGTGCTGTCCGGTTGGGCGATGGTGGCGGTCGCCAGCATCGGCGTCGTCGATCAATGGTTCGGATTGCGTCATCGCTTCGCCGGTCCACCGGTGGGCGGGCCGCCGGCGACCACCGAATGAAAGCCTGAGCTGGGTTCAAGGAGCATCGAACGATGGAAGTCATTTTGCTGGAACGGATCGAAAAGCTCGGTCAAATGGGCGACGTGGTTAACGTGAGGGCCGGATACGCCCGCAACTTCCTGTTGCCCCAGAAGAAGGCGCTGCGCGCCACCGAGGAGAATAAGAAGCAGTTCGAGGCGAAGCGCGCTCAGCTCGAGGCCACCAACCTGGAGCACCGCACCGAGGCCGAAAAGGTGGGCGAGAAGCTGAACGGGTTGATGGTGGCCATCGTCCGCCAAGCCGGCGATGCCGGACAGCTTTACGGCTCCGTCAACGCCCGCGACATCGCCGTTGCCGTCTCGGAGGCCGGCGTCGCCATCACCCGCCAGCAGGTCGGACTGCAGAACCCAATCAAGGCGCTCGGCCTTTATCCGGTGCGCGTCCTGCTGCATCCGGAAGTGGCGGTGACCGTGACTGCCAACGTCGCCCGCTCCGAAGAGGAGGCGAAGGTCCAGGCCAAGACCGGCAAGGCGGTGCTGACCGGCGCCGCCGCCGAAGGCGCGGCCGAGGAACCCGCTCGGCCGCGCAAGGGCAAGGAAGCCGAGGCGGCCGAGGCCGAGGCGGCTGAACTGGCGGCCAAGTTCTTCGAGGAAGGCGCCGGCCCGAAAACCGAGGCCGAGGCCGAAGATGCCGCCGGCAAGGACGCCGCGGCCGAAGGAGCCCGCCAGACCGACGCGGAAAAGCCGGCCAAGAAGGGCAAGAAATCGAAATAAATTAGCGTCTGCCTGTGCCATCGGGACAGTGCGCCCTCGCCGGCGCGCCGTCCTTTGTGCCCTTTTATTTTTGCTTCCCGTGCGCCTGCGGTTGTATCCTCAAGCGCAAGATTGCTTGCGATAAAGCTGCGCCGATATCGGCAATCGGGCGGATCCCCATGGTCCGTCGCCGGGAAAGGGGTTGCAGGCAATGCTGCTAGCGCGCCTGCTCGATCATCTGGTCTCGGTAGGGTCGCTGACGGTCATCGACGCCGACGGCAACACCCACCTGTTCCGCGGGACTGCGGGTCCCGCCGTCACTGTGCGCCTACACGACCGGGCCCTCCATCGCCGGCTATTCTTCGACCCGTCGCTCGGCTTCGGCGAGGCCTATATGGACGGCCGGGTCAGCATCGTCGATTCCGACGTTTACGGTCTCCTGGAGCTGATCGGCATCAATCTGGAGGCGCTCGGCCGTTCCGGCCTCTACGGCTGGAAGAAGTGGCTGTACCGGTTGCTCCGGCGGGTGCGGCAGTTCAACCCGGTCAGCCGGGCGCGCGTCAACGCCGCCCACCACTACGACCTGACCGGCGCCCTGTACGAGCTGTTCCTGGATTCCGACAAGCAGTACTCGTGCGCCTATTTCACCGAGCCCGGCATCAGCCTCGAGCGAGCGCAAGCCGAAAAGAAGCGCTTGATCGCCGCCAAGCTGCTGCTCAAGCCGGGGATGACGGTGCTCGACATCGGCTGCGGCTGGGGTGGGTTGGCGTTTTATCTGGCCAAGGAATTCGGCGTCGACGTGACCGGCCTGACGCTGTCGGCCGAGCAGCAGAAGGCGGCCGAGGAGCGGGCCCGCGAGCAGAGCCTCGCCGACCGCGTGCGCTTCCACCTCCGCGACTACCGGGAGCAAACCAGCGCCTTCGACCGCATCGTTTCGGTCGGTATGTTCGAGCACGTCGGCATCGACCACTACAATCGCTATTTCTCGCAGGTCCGCGACCTGCTCAAGCCGGACGGCGTGGCGCTGCTGCACACCATCGGCCGCATCGACGGGCCGGGCGTCACCGACCCTTGGATCGACCGCTACATCTTCCCGCGCGGCTACATCCCGGCGCTTAGCGAGATCATGCCGGCGATCGAGAAGAACCGGCTGTGGACCACCGACGTCGAGGTGCTGCGGCTGCACTACGCTGAGACGCTCCACCATTGGCGCCGGCGGTTCGCGCGCAACCGCGACAAGGCCAAGGCGCTCTACGACGAGCGGTTCTGCCGTATGTGGGAATACTATCTCGCCGTCAGCGAGGTGTCGTTCCGTCATCTCGCCACCACCGTGTTCCAGATCCAGTTGGCAAAACGCCAGGACACGGTGCCGCTGACCCGCGACTACGTCTTCGGCACCGGCGAGGCGCACGCTGACAAGCTCGTCCGCCGGCACGGTTCACGCGCCGCCTAAACGGCCGGCTCGCCGCATCCGCCGGGGACGATTTTATTCCGCCACTGCCCCGACTCGACATCCGGTTTTACGCCGGTAAGGAACGCAGTCAAATTTCTTGCCGGCGCGACGATCGCCCTGTTTCCGGGGCGTTTCGATTGCCGCCTTGCCGCCGGTCTGATCGAGCCCGACAATGATTTTATCCCCGATATCCTCATTGTGAGTCGGTAGCAGCGGTTTCGGATTTTTTTTAGGGTCGCGCGATGGCAACGACGACGACAATCAATTCCAGCGAGGGGGCCGCCACCGAACGCAACGCCGACGCCGCCCGGGCGACCGGGAGCGGCCAGCCGTTCCGCACCATGCCCCACCACGTCGAGGCGGAAAAGTCGCTGCTCGGCGCCATCTTCGTCAACAACCGCGCCTTCGAGACGGTGTCGGAGTTCCTGAAGCCGCAGCACTTCGCCTACGCTCCGCACGGCCGCATCTTCGAGGCCTCGGCGAAGCTGATCGAGCGCGGCCAGATCGCCGACCCGGTAACGCTCCGGCGCTTTTTCGAGGCCGACGAGGGGCTGGCCGACATCGGTGGCCCTGCCTATCTCGCGGAACTGGCGGCCTCGGCGGTCACGGTCATCAACGCCGGCGAGTACGGCCGCCTCGTCTATGATCTCTTTCTCAAACGCGAGTTGATCGCGCTCGGCGAGGACGTGGTCAACCGGGCCTACGGCGGCGACGTCGATGAAACCGCCACCGACCAGATCGAGAGGGCGGAGCAGAGCCTCTACGACCTCGCCGTCACCGGCGAATACGAGGGCGGCTTTATGCC
>JACPJY010000220.1 GCA_016187325.1 Rhodospirillales bacterium
CTTTGCCGCCGCGGTGACGCTGCGCGGTATGGACTACATCCAATTGCCGACGACGCTGCTGGCGCAAGTTGACAGCGCGGTCGGCGGCAAGACCGCCATCAACGTCCAGCACGGCAAGAACCTGGTCGGCGCCTTCCATCAGCCGCGACTGGTGCTCGCCGACACCTCGACGCTCGACACGCTTCCCAAGCGCGAGCTTCGCGCCGGCTACGCCGAGGTGGTCAAGTACGGGGTGCTCGGCGATGCGAAATTCTTCGCTTGGCTGGAGAAGAACGGCCTCGGCGTCATCGACGGCGACGGCGACGCGCGCCGCCACGCGGTTCTGACCAGCTGCCGGGCGAAGGCGGCGATCGTCGCCGACGACGAGCGCGAGCACGGGAAACGCGCGCTTCTGAACCTCGGTCATACCTTCGGCCATGCGATCGAGGCGATGAGCGGCTACGGCGACGCGCTGCACCACGGCGAGGCGGTCGCCATCGGCATGGTGATGGCCTGCGACTTGTCGGTCCGCCTCGGCCTGTGCCCACCGACCGACGCCGATCGGGTGCGCCGCCATCTCCAGGCCGCCGGGCTGCCGGTCGGGCTCGCCGGCATCAAACGCAAGGACTGGTCGGCGGACGCGCTGATCGCGCGCATGGGCCAGGACAAGAAGGTGCGGGCCGGAACGCTGACGTTCGTGCTGGTGCGCGGCATCGGCAAGGCGTTCGTCACCCGCGACGTGGCTCTTGCCGACATCCGCCAGGTCCTCGACGAGGAACTGAAGACCTGAACCGCTGCCGACGCCGCGGCCGGCGTCGTCCCGGCGATGCAGTAACCATTGACACCGATCGGGTGATGCCATGTTCGAGACCTTGACAGCCGTTCTCATCCTGCTGGCGTTTTCCGCCTTCTTTTCCGGTGCCGAAACGGCGATGACCGCCGCCTCGCGGCCGTTGATGCACCAGCTCGCAGAGGGCGGCGACCGCCGCGCACGCCTGGTCAACGACTTCCACCGTCACAAGGAGCGGTTGATCGGCGCGCTGCTGCTCGGCAACAACTTGGTCAACGTTTTGGCCTCGGCACTGGCGACCAGCGCGTTGCTGCTCGCTTTCGGCGACGTCGGCGTCGCCTACGCCACCATCGCAATGACGCTTGTGCTTCTGATCTTCGGCGAAATCCTGCCCAAGACCTACGCGTTCCGGAACGCCAACCAGGCGGCGCTGGCGCTGGCGCCGGCGGTCAACGTCCTGGTCAAGGCGCTGACGCCGGTAACGACGGCGATCAATGCCGTGGTCGGCGCCATCTTCAAGATGTTCGGGGTCGAGTACCACGCCGAGGAGGTGTTTGGCAGCGACGTTGAGGAGCTGAAGGGCGCCATCGAGCTGCACGTCCGCGAGGCGGAGGGGCCGAAACAGGAACACGCGATGCTGAGAAGCGTGCTCGATCTCGGCGAGGTGCGCGTCGGCGAGATCATGGTCCACCGCAAGAACGTTACCGCCATCGACGCCAGCCTGCCGCCCGACCAGGTGGTGGCCGAGGTGCTGGAAAGCCCTTACACCCGGTTCCCGTTGTGGCGGGACGACCCGGACAACATCGTCGGCGTGCTGCACGCCAAGGTGCTGCTGCGCGAGGCGCGGGCGCGCGGCGACGACCTCAGCGGCCTCGACGTGGTGTCGCTGGCCACCGCGCCGTGGTTCATCCCCGAGCACGCGCTGCTGGTCGACCAGTTGGAGGCGTTCCGGCAGCGGCGCGAACACATCGCGCTGGTGGTCGACGAATACGGCACGCTGATGGGGATCGTGACGCTCGAGGACATCCTCGAGGAGATCGTCGGCCAGATCGACGATGAGCACGACGTTTCGGTGTCCGGCGTCAGAACCCGCCCCGACGGCAGCTACCTGATCGACGGCTGGGTGACCATCCGCGACCTCAACCGCGAATTCGGCTGGCGGCTGCCCGACGAGGAGGCGGCGACGATTGCCGGATTGGTGCTGCATGAATCGCGGCGCATCCCGGAAGTCGGCCAAGCTTTTCTGTTCCACGGCTTCCGTTTCGAGATCGTGCGCCGGCATCGCCATCAGATCACCTGCATCCGCGTCACGCCGCCGGAAAAACCGTCGGGGCGCGAAACGACGGAGGCCACGGTCGGCAACGCTTAGGCATTGTAAATCCCCGGCTTTGCGTGACGCCCTTGCCGAGCCCCCCCGTTCCTGCCCTACAATTGTCAGCAACGGCTCCAGGGGAGGGGAAGAAGGATTAGCCGATGCAACGCAAGATCATGCCTGACATCGTCAAACGTCAGACAATCAGTTCCCTAAAGCCGGAAAACACCGCACACGAAGCCGCGACGATGATGGTCAAGGCTAACATCGGCGCCGTCGTCGTTCTCGACATGCAGGGCCGCCTCACCGGCATCGTCACCGAACGGGACATGACCCGGCGGGTCGTCGCCAAGGGGCTCGACCCCAAGAAAACCCAGCTTGCCGACATCATGACCAAGAACCCGGACACGCTGTCGCCGGACGATTCCGCCTTCGATGCCCTGGAATTGATGCAGGCGCGGAACTACCGCCACCTGCCGGTGGTCGAAGACGGCAAGTGCGTCGGCATGGTATCGGTGCGCGACCTGTACGCGGCGGCCAAGTCGTCGCTCGAAGAGAACATCCGCGAAACAGAGGCTTTCGTCTTCGGCGACCGTTACGGCGCCTGATCGAGAGAGCTTCACCGCCTCCTCCGTCGGCGGATTGGCCGGCGGGCCGGTCGCCAGTCCCGCCTCGGCCGACGGTCACCCATTCCTGATTCCGCAGTCCGGAGAATTTCCATGCCGCTGTCGCCATCGCAACCGCGCAAGCACCTCCACACCCGCGCCATCCAGTGCCGCGGCTATCAGCGTGACGATGGACTGTGGGACATTGAGGGCGAGATCGTCGATACCAAGACCTATTCGTTCGACAACAAGGACCGCGTCCGCATCGCCGCCGGCGAGGCCGTCCACCACATGCGGGTGCGCCTCACCGTCGACGACGACCTGATCGTGCGTAAGGCCGAGGCGACGACCGAATCCGGGCCGTTCTTCAACATGTGCGGCGACATAGCGCCGGCCTATGGTGCTATCGAAGGGCTGGCCATCGCGCCCGGCTGGCGCAAGGAGGTGCTCAAGCGCCTCGGCGGCGTCAAGGGATGCACTCACGTCACCGATCTGCTGGTCGGGCCGCTGGCGGTGACCGCGTATCAGACTATCGTTCCCGCCCGCCGCCACCTGCGCACCGTCGCGCCCGGCAAGAAGCGGCCGCCGCTGATCGACAGCTGCCACGCGCTGGCGCGCACTAGTCCCGTCGTCAAGCGCGACTGGCCGGAGTTCTACGAAGAGAAGGCGTGAGCGCCCGCGGGCGGGCCTAACGGTGCACCGACAATTGTGGCAGGATCGCCGAAGCGGTGCCCGCCGTCAGGGCGCCGCGCTCCCGAGCCAGCGTGCGGAAATAGGTGACGATGAAGGCGCGCACCGCCGACGTGCGGCTGGAGCCATGGCGGGAGTTGTCGATCAGCGTGCACATCTCGTGGATGGTCAGCTTCTCGCACTTACAGATGTCGTCGAGCGCCTCCCAACTGGCGCGCTCGAGCCTGAGACTCGTGCGACGGCCGTTGATGGTGACGTTCTTGCTGACCAGCTTGGCTTTCATATACATCCGGACGATTGACCGCCGGCCGTTGGCAACGGTGGCCGAGGCGCCATCGAAACTGCGCTTGCGCGGACGGCGACGACCCGAGTTGGCGGTTTCTGTCGTCGGCCACTACGATTGTTGTTAACTTTCGACCAGATTACAATCGGATTACAAGTATGCCGAAGGATATAGTACGCCATTAACGACCCTTCCTCACCGTCGCCCCTCGCCCGGGCCTACGTTCTCCTGACTGCCGTCGTCGTGCTCTGGGGGGTGAACTGGCCGATCATGAAAATGGGCCTCGCATACCTGTCGCCGCTGTGGTTCGCGGCGACGCGCATGGGGCTGGGGGCGCTTTGCCTGTTCGCGCTGCTGGCCATGCAGGGGCGGTTGCTGTGGCCGGGACGGCGCGAGCTCGGCATCCTGATAGCGGTCGGCGTCTTCCAGATCGGCCTGCCGACCGGGTTGATCCATACCGGACTGCTGTCGGTGGAGGCCGGACGGTCGGCGATCCTAGTGTTCACCATCCCGCTGTGGGTAGCGCCGATGGCCGTGCTCGTCCTCGGCGAACGGATGGGCGCGACCAAACTGGTCGGCCTCGTTCTCGGCTTGAGCGGAATCGCGGTGTTGTTCAATCCCCTGACGTTCCCGTTCGGCGACCGCGGGGCGCTCGTCGGCAACGCTTTCATGCTGGGGGCGTCGCTGAGCTTCGCGGTGGCGCTGGTGATCATCCGCCGCCATCCGTGGACGGTGCCGACTATCCGACTGATGCCGTGGCAGATGCTGCTCGGCACCTTGATCCTGGTGGTTGCCGCCGCTGCTATCGAAGGCGTGCCGCGGCCGCGCTGGTCGCCGGCGCTCTACGCCATCATGGCCTACAACGGCCCGATCGCCTCGGCGTTCTGTTTCTGGGCGTTCGTCACCGTGTCGCGCAGCCTGCCGGCGATGAGCACAGCTCTCGGCTCGCTCGGCGTGCCGGTGGTCGGCATCGTGTCGGCGGCGATGATTCTGGGTGAGGGTTTCGGAGTCGCCAAGATCGTCGGGCTGGTGTTGATCTCGCTCGGCGTGGTGGCCGTCTCGGCGCTCGATCTCGGTCGAGCCCGGACCCGCTAATGCGTTGAAACTACTGGCGTCAAGTTGGAAATTTTCGGACCCGCGCTTGTCACGGGAAATCGTCTGCCGCATAGTGGATTCGCGATGGCGAATCATTTGAACCCGCACCCGCACGTTGATTCCGGCGCCGATCCGGCGGCGGACCGCGCCTGCGACTGGCCCGGCTGCGACGGCGAAGGCATGCACCGGGCGCCGCGGTCGCGGCTGGAAATCCGCAGCTACCACTGGTTCTGCCTCGACCACGCGCGCCAGTACAACGCTGGCTGGAACTATTACGCCGGCATGAGCGATGCCGAGGTCGAGGCCGACGTGCGGCGCGACACCGTGTGGGACCGGCCGAGCTGGCCGCTCGGCAGCGCCCCCGGCAGCCGCAACGGCCGCAAGCGATTCGCGCCCGAGGACATTCTCGACCTGCTGGGCGCGTTCGGCCCCGATTGGGACGCCGCCGGCGGATTCGCCAAGCGCCCCGACGCGCGCGCCCCGGCCGGCACCCGCCAGGCGTGGGCGGTCGCCGTGTTCGGCCTCGCGGGCCCGGTCACCACCGTCGCCGTCAAAGCGCGCTACAAGGAGCTGGTCAAGCGGCATCATCCGGACGCCAACGGCGGCGCCAAGTCGGCCGAGGAAAAGATCAAGGAAATCAACGAAGCCTACCGGATCATCCTCGACATGCTGGCGCCGTGAACGGCGCCCCGACAGCCGTGGGCCTGCGATTGGCATTGCGTTTTCATCCCAACACGACCACATTAACCCCGAATTCGGCTTCCCCCACAGTCACTTGGAACATCGCTAATGACAATTAACGCCATCCCCGGCAGCGCCACCAAGCCGTTGTCCCAGCAGATGCCGGACATGATTTTGTCCGTGCGCCAGACGTTCGGCATCGACACCGACATGGAGGTGCCGGCGTTCAGCGAGGCGGAGGATCACGTCCCCGAGGTCGACGACGCCTACCGCTTCGACCGCGAAACCACGCTCGCGATCCTGTCGGGCTTCGCCTACAACCGGCGGGTGATGATCCAGGGCTATCACGGCACCGGCAAGTCGACCCACATCGAGCAGGTGGCGGCACGCCTCAACTGGCCGTGCATCCGCGTCAATCTCGACAGCCACATCAGCCGCATCGACCTCGTCGGCAAGGACGCCATCGTGCTGCGCGACGGCCAGCAGGTGACCGAGTTCCGCGAAGGCATCCTGCCGTGGGCGCTGCAGAACCCGACGGCGCTGGTGTTCGACGAATACGACGCCGGTCGCCCGGACGTGATGTTCGTTATCCAGCGCGTGCTCGAGGTCGAGGGCAAGCTGACGCTCCTCGACCAGAACCGGGTGATGCGCCCGCATCCCTATTTCCGCCTGTTCTCGACCACCAACACGGTCGGGCTCGGCGATACCACCGGCCTCTATCACGGCACCCAGCAGATCAACCAGGGACAGATGGACCGCTGGAACGTGGTGGCGACGCTCAACTACCTGCCGCAGGAGGAAGAGATCGAGATCGTGCTGGCGAAGGTGCCTACCTACAACTCGCCCGAAAAGCGCGCCATCGTCCAGGCCATGGTGCAGGTCGCCGAACTGACCCGCACCGGCTTCATGAACGGCGATATCTCGACCGTGATGTCGCCGCGCACTGTCATCACCTGGGCCGAGAACGCCGACATCTTCAAGGACATGGGTTTCGCCTTCCGGCTCACCTTCCTCAACAAGTGCGACGAGGTCGAGCGCCCCGTGGTCGCCGAGTACTACCAGCGGTGCATGGGCCAGGAACTTCCCGAGTCGGCGGTCAACAAGTTGAGCTGACCGGGGGCCCCGTGGCACCGTCGGAAACCACCCCTGACCTGTTGAAGCGCGTCACCGCTGCGGCCCTCAAGGCCGTTGCCGGCGATGGCGAGGTGACCGTGCAGTTCGGCCACACCGGCGCGTCGCTGAACGACAAGACCGTCAACCTTCCGGCGCCGACGCCGCAGGTCAACCGCGCGGCGATGACCAAGCTGCGCGGCGTCTCGGATGCGCTGGCGCTCCGTATCCGCTATCACGACGACGCCATGCACAAGAAGCTGGCGCCGACCGGGCCCGAGGCGCGCGCCGTGTTCGAGGCGGTCGAGCAGGTGCGCTGTGAATCGCTCGGCAGCCGGCGCCTGCTCGGCGTCGCCGACAACCTGGACGCGCTGCTGGACGAGCGTTGCCGGGCCAAGGGCTTCGCCGCCGTCAGCGA
>JACPJY010000221.1 GCA_016187325.1 Rhodospirillales bacterium
AGAGGGCCGCCGTGGCGGCCGCCTTGACGGCGGCGACCGCCGTCAGCGTCCGCGGCGTCGCATGCACGATCTCCTGACCGAGCGAGAAATCCTCGAAGAAATTGCCCTGGCTGGATTTCGTGCTGGATTTCGGGTCGGATGTGACGCCCATCGGGCAGGCCTCAGGTTGCCGCCTGCTCCATTTCCCGGATCGCGTCGGCGAGCGTCACCAGCCGCTGCGCTTCCAGGACGTGTAAATTCTCGATCAGCTTGCCGTCGACGACGACGATGCCTTTCCCCTGCTTGGCCGCCTCGGCATGGGCGGCGATGATCTTCCTCGACCACCCAACCTCTTCCGGCGACGGCGCGAACGCCTCGTTGGCGATGTTGATGGTCTTGGGGTGGATCAGCGTCTTGCCGTCGAATCCCATCTCCCGGCCCTGCCGGCAGGCGTATTCGAGGCCGACGTTGTCGTCGAGGTCGAGGTGCACGCCGTCGAGGATGGCGATGCCGGCGGCCCGCGCCGCCAGCAGGCACATCCCGAGCGAAGTGAGGAACGGCAGCCGGTCGCGGGTGTGGGCGCAGTGCAGGTCCTTGGCCAGGTCCGACGTGCCCATGACGAGCGCGCCGACGCGCGGGCTGGCCTCCGCGATTTCCTCGGCGTGCAGCATGCCGAGGGGCGTCTCCATCATGCACCACACCGCGAGCGTGTCGGGTGCGCCGGCGGTGGCCAGCATGGCCTCGGCCTGGTGCACGGCGCCGGCGCTCTCCACTTTCGGCAACAGGATGGCATCGGCGTCGAAGGTGGCGGCGGCCGTGAGATCGTCGCGGCCCCACTGGGTATCGAGCCCGTTGACGCGCACGATCAACTCGCGCCGGCCGTAGCCGCCCTGCCTGATGGCGTCGCGAATCTGCTGGCGCGCCAATTCCTTGGCGTCGGGGGCGACCGCATCCTCGAGGTCGAGGATCAGGCCGTCCGCGGCCAGTGTGCGGCCCTTTTCCAGCGCCCGCGCGTTCGAACCCGGCATGTAAAGGACGGAACGACGCGGCCGCGCGGTCTTCGGCATCGGTATCTCCCCTGGGCAATGTCGCGTCGTTAGTCGCCGGAACCTACAATCCGGACCCGGTCTGTGGCAAGGTCGGCGGCATGGCGATTCTCAGCATCAACTCCCACGTCGCGCGCGGGCACGTCGGCAATTCGGCGACGGTGTTCCCGCTGCAGTGCCTCGGCTACGAGGTGTGGCCGGTCCATACCACGCTCTTCAGCAACCACCCCGGACACGGGCAATGGCGGGGCCACGTCGTTGAGCCCCGTCGCGTCGCCCAAGTCCTCGACGGCATCGCCGATGGCGGCGCCTTCGCCGGCGTCGAAGCGGTTCTCACCGGCTACCTCGGCAGCGTCGATACCGGCGAGGCGGTGCTGACGGCGGTCGCCGCCGTCAAGGCGGCCGCGAGGGGTGGCGCGAAGCCGGCCCTCTACTGTTGCGACCCGGTGATCGGCGACGCGGAGGAGGGGCTCTACGTCGAGGACGCGCTGGCCCGCTGGTTCGGCGAGCGGGCGGTCGCCGCCGCCGACATCATCACCCCCAACCGCTTCGAGCTCGCCTATCTTTCAGGCCGGCCCGCCGCCACCGAGGCCGAGGCGATGGCGGCGGCTCGCGCGCTCATCGAGCGCGGCCCGCGGCTGGTGGTAGCGACCTCGATCGCCGCCGACGGTGCCGCCGCGGCAGGCGCCGAGGCGCGGATCTCCACCCTCGCCGTCACCGCCACCAGCGCCTGGAGGGTGACCACGCCGAAGCTGGTGACCAGGGCCAAGGGTGCCGGCGACGTGCTGGCGGCGCTGTTCCTCGGCCGCTATCTCGAGGCCGGCGACGCCAGGGCGGCCCTCGAACAAGCGGTGTCGTCGGTGTTCGGGCTGATCACCGCCGTGGGTAACACTCTGGGCGGCGAGCAAGCCCGCGACCTGCCGATGGTGGCGAGCCGCGTCGAAATCACCGACCCGGCCACTAGGTTTCTGGCCGAGCCGTTGGATTGAACGCGGGCTCTCCCCGGATTCCGTAGCGTCACATTCCCCGGGGGTTGGACCTCAGTCCGACGGAGCCACGGTAAACTTCAAGGACTTACCCGGATCCCGCCCGCAGCCAGCGGCGGTCATCCGGTGCGCCGGTAGGCGTATCCAATTCGAGTTTTGGAATTGGCGGGCGGATTTGGCAAAAATTGGGCTCGCGCAGGCCGGCGCGGTTAAACTATATTTGTCCGCCACGGGTGCGACGTAATCGCGCCTTTGTCCGGGGCCCCGGAGGGTGTGCCTCGCGTTCGTTGCCGGGTGAACGGCCTGGAAAAGGCCGACGGCGGTGCATGACGACAAAAGACGGGGAAGGATGCCGAGCGCCGAGCGATGTGGAACACCTATCTAAAAAGCGTCAGGGTCCTGATCGTTGACGACCAGGATTTCATCCGCTCGCTGCTGCGGCACATCCTGGCCGTGCTCGGTTGCTCCCACATCACCGACGCCCCCGACGGCGAGACGGCCTGGGACATCATCATCGGCAACCCCCCGGATCTGCTGATCGTGGATTGGGAAATGCCCAGCATGAGCGGCATCGAGCTGGTCAACCGGGTGCGCAACGACAAGGCCAGCCCGGACCGCTTCATGCCCATCATCATGGTCACCGCCCACACGGAAAGGCCCAGAATCCTTACCGCTCGGGACGCTGGAGTGAACGAGTTCGTGATGAAGCCGGTATCGGCCAAGACCCTGTTCAGCCGCCTCAACGCGGTGATCGAGCACCCGCGCCGGTTCGTCCGCACCAAGGAGTATTTCGGCCCCGACCGCCGCCGCAAGCGCGTGTTCGTCGACTTCGAGCGCCGCGACAAGAAGAAGAAGGAGACGGTGGTCGACCCCAAGACCGCCAACCAGCGGATGAGCCAGGACCAGATCAACACCATGCTCAATCCGGACCACAAGGAAAGCGAGGCCGTCGAGGCCGGCAACAAGTAGGACGCGGTGCGGCGAAGGCGGCGCGGCCGGGTTCCCCGGCCGGGGCCGGAGGCGGATCAAGGCGGCTTCCGAGGCCGTTCCCGGAGCCGCTGTTTTCATGTCCTGGGGTCGAAGCCGGCGGCAAAAGCTGCCGTCGCGGGAAACCGGCTCAGGCGGCCTTCAGCATATGCCGGCGGACCAGCACTTCCGCGATCTGCACCGCGTTCAGCGCCGCGCCCTTGCGCAGGTTGTCGGCGACCACCCACAGGTTCAGCCCGTGGGCGACGGTCGGGTCCTTGCGGATGCGGCTGACGTAGACCGGGTCCTCGCCGGCGCACTCGGCCGGCGTCACGTAGCCCTCGTCGGCGCGGTGGTCGACGACGGCGATCCCCGGCGCCCTGGCCAGCGCGGCGCGAGCCTCGGCCTCGCTGATCGGCCCGGAAAACTCGACGTTCACCGCCTCGGCGTGACCGATGAAGGTCGGCACCCGCACGCAGGTGGCGGTCAGCGCGATCGCCGGGTCCAGGATCTTCCTGGTCTCCGCCACCATCTTCCACTCTTCCTTGGTCGAGCCGTCGTCCATGAAGATATCGATGTGCGGGATGACGTTGAAGGCGATCTGCTTGGTGAACACCTCCCGGTACTTGCTCGCCGGCTCGTTGACGTAGATGCCGCGGGTCTGGTTGAACAGCTCGTCCATCGCCGCCTTGCCCTTGCCCGAAGTCGACTGGTAGGTGGCGACGACGACTCGCTTGATCGGCACCAGGTCGTGCAACGGCTTCAGCGCCACCACCAGCTGGATGGTCGAGCAGTTGGGGTTGGCGATGATGCCGCGCTTCTTGTAGCCGGCAATGGCGTCCGGGTTGACCTCCGGCACCACCAGCGGCACGTCAGGGTGCATGCGGAAGTGCGAGGTGTTGTCGATGACGACGGCGCCGGCCTTGGCGGCGCGCGGGCTGTGCTCGGCCGAGACCTTGGCGCCCGGCGACGACAGCACGATGTCGACGCCCTTGAAGTCGAAATCGGCGAGGTTCCTGACCTTCAGCGTCGCGGTGTCGCCGAACGACACCTCGGCGCCGAGCGAGCGCGAAGAGGCGAGCGCGATCACCTCGTCGACCGGGAACTTGCGTTCGGCCAGGATGGCGAGCAGTTCGCGCCCGACGTTGCCGGTGGCGCCGACGACGGCGACCTTGTAGCCCATGGTCGAGACTCCTAAGTACCGGCGATGGCGAAACGACCGCCCGCCGCCGGCCGCCATCGTTTAAAGGGCTTCGGCGGCATTTGCAACTGCCGCGGTCCGAAAGCCGTTCCGACCCCGCCGCAGCCCGGGTCGAAACGGATCAAGTCGTTGATCGGCAACGATTCAGGGCCGATTCGAAGACGCCGGGATCAACATTCATCAACATTTATAGACAACCGCTCGGCCGGTGGCGCGGCCGCGGGCGCGTCCGGGCCCGCGGTTGCGTAAAGTCCTATTCACGATGTCCAAGAGCGGAAGTCGGGTATTAGAACATAAGAAGAACATAGGCCCGGAACCGGCGATTGTCAAGTGCCGCCACCGCCCGCCGCCGGCGCCCGCCATTGCGAGACCGCGCGCAGGTCGGCGCGCAGGCGCTCGGGATCGGACGACGCCAAGCCGCGTTCGACCGCCGCATGGGCGCGCCGCCAGATCGGCACCGCCCGGGCGAGCACGTCCCGGCCGGCCGGGGTCAGCGCCAGGCGCCGGCCGCGCTTGTCGCTCTCGTCGACCGCTACCCGGACAAGGCGGCGGCGCCGGAGCGGCTTCAGGTTCGCCGTCAGCGTGGTGCGGTCCATCGCCAGCACCTCGGAAACTTGTCGGATGTTGGGCGGCTCGGGGCGGTTCAGCGACATCATCAGCGAGAACTGGCCGTGGGTCAGGCCGAGCGGCCTGAACGCCTCGTCGAAGTGCCTGGCCAACGCGCGCGCCGCCCGCTGCACGTGCAGGCACAGGCAGGTGCGGCTGACCAGGCGCGAGGTTCCGCGGGGCAGAACCTTTTTCTTTGACATGACTCCATAATGTTGATATCAACGTAATTGTCAATGGAATAAACGTGGTCTCGGACGACGGCAGCGTCATTGTCCGGACGTTGTGCATCTGAGGGAGGAAACCGTGCCGATCACCACCCAAAAGATCACGTCCTGCTTGTGGTTCGACACCCAGGCCGAGGCGGCGACGAAGAAGGGCCATGCGGCTGGCTGAAGGACGAATTTGGTGACGGAAGCATAGTGACCATGCCCAAGGTGTTTTTCACCCGCCAGCTCGAACGATTCCTGGCCGTGCCGACGGTTGAGGTCGCGGGCGCCACCTTGGGCGAGGCGCTGGCCCAAGTGTTCGCGGCCAACCCCGCGCTCAGGAGCTACGTGCTCGACGACCAGGGCGCGTTGCGCCAGCACGTCGCGGTGTTCGTCAATGGTTGCCCGGCGACCGATCGCAAGGGCCTTACCGATCCGGTCGGCGCCGACGAGGAAATCTACGTCTTCCAGGCGTTGTCCGGAGGCTGAGAGAAAAAGGAAGGGAAAAATGTCAGACCGACTTTACGTGGGAACCCGAAAGGGCCTGTTCGAAATCGCGCGCAAGGGCCGCGCCTGGGACGTCGCCGACGTGCATTTCCTCGGCGATCCGGTCACCGCCGTGCTGGCGCGTGGCGGTGTCGTTCACGCCGCGCTCGATCTCGGCCATTTTGGCGCCAAGCTGTGGCGGAAGGATAACGCCAAACCGTGGCGCGAGATCGCGGTACCAGTGTTTCCGCCGAAGCCCGAGGAAGCCGGCGACGATCCGCACCCGTGGACGCTCGGCAAGATCTGGAACATCACGCCGGGCGGGAGTGACGGGCGGCTGTGGGCTGGCACCATGCCGGGCGGGCTGTTCCGTTCCGACGACGGGGGCGAATCCTGGTCGTTGGTCGAATCGCTGTGGCGGATGCCGGAGCGGCTGAAATGGTTCGGCGTCGCCGGCGGCGAGCAGCCCGGCATCAGCACCGTGCTGGTCGATCCGCGCGACCCCGCCGACATCCGCGTCGGCGTGTCGTGCGCCGGCGTCTGGGCCAGCACCGACACCGGCGCCACCTGGCGCAACATCAATAAGGGCATGTACAACGAGTACATGCCGCCGGAGCAGCGCGGCGATCCGAACACCCAGGACATCCACCAGCTGGCCCACTGCGCCGCCCAACCCGAGGTGATGTGGTGCCAGCATCACAGCGCCATCTACCGCTCCGAGGACACGGGCGAGAACTGGCGCGAGTTGAAGGCGGCTCGTCCCTCGGGGTTTGGCTTCGCCGTCGCGGCGCATCCGCGCGACCCGAAGACCGCGTGGTTCGTGCCGGCGACCAAGGACGAGCGCCGCATCCCGGTCGACGGCAAGGTCGTCGTCTCGCGCACCCGCGACGGCGGCAAAAGCTTCGACGTGCTCAGCCGCGGCCTGCCGCAACGCCATGCCTACGACCTGGCGCACCGGCACGCGCTGGCGATCGACGACAGCGGCGAACGCCTCGCCTTCGGTTCGACCAGCGGTGGTTTCTGGGTCTCCGAGGACGCGGGCGAACAGTGGGCGGCGCTCGACGCCCGCCTGCCGCCGGTCTCGGTCGTGCGCTTCGCCGTCGCCTGAGGGCGGCGCGCCGGCGGCGGCGTCACTCCGCCGCCCGGGCGTCGGCCTTAGTCCGACCTTTGCGTTTCGCGCCGCCGGCGACTGCCCGGAGCGCGTCCTCCAATATGGCCAGCGCGCGATCGACCTCGGCGTCGGCGGTGGTCATCGGCGGCACCAGCCTAAGCACGTTCGCGAGCTCGCGGACGCCGCGCACCTGGAAGATCAGCCCGTGCTCCAGGCAATGGGCGGCGATGCGCTTCGCCTCGTCGTTGGCCGGCGTCTTCTTGTGGCGGTCCTTGACCAACTCGATGCCGAGCAGCACGCCGCGGCCGCGCACGTCGCCGATCAGCTCAATCTCGCGGGCGAGCTCGGTCATCCGCTGCTTGATGCGACGCTCGATGAGGTGGGCACGTGCGGCCATGTCCTCCTCGACCACCACATCGAGGCTGGCCTCGCCGGCGGCGCACAAGATCGGATCGCCGGCGTGGCTGCGGGTGGCGAAATAACCGTTCCTGACCGCGCGCTCCGCCACCTCGGCCGTGGCGCAGACGGCGCTGATGGGGAGCCCGCCGCCGAAATGCTTGGAGATGGCGATGATGTCCGGCGTCACCCCCGCCTCGTGCTGGAAGCCGAACAGCTTGCCAGTCTTGCCGAGACCGGTCTGCGCCTCGTCGATCACCAGCAGCATGCCGCGGTCCTCGCAGGCGTCCTCGACCCGTTTGTAAAAGCCGTCCGGCGGCACGATCACACCGCCGGCGCTTAAGATAGGCTCGCCCAGGAACGCCGCCGGCCTGCCAGTGAAATTGGCGTCCGCCAGCTCGAGGCTGGCGTCGAGACACTGGATCCTGCAATCGGGGAACTTCAGCCCGAGCGGGCAGCGGTAGCAATAGGGCGCCAGGATGGCGGACGTGCCCGGCGCCACCACGCTGTGCTTGCTGCGGCGCCAGTTGAACGACAGCGACCGGGTCATGTAGGAGGTCGAGCCGTGCAGGCCGGCGTGCAGGCCGATCACGTCGGTGCCGCCGGTCGCCTTGCGCGCCATGTCGACGGCCGCCTCCACCGAATCGCTGCCCGAAACCAGGAACAGTGACTTGGCGAGCGGCGGCGGCAAGAGTTTCCCCAGTTTTTCGTGCAGCCTGAGCCGCGGCACGTTGAGCATGGTGTTGGTGGCGTGGATCATGGTCGCGAGCGCCCTCTCGATGGCGGCCATGATCTTCGGATGGCGGTGGCCCAGCGCTGCCCCCATCTGGCCCGATTGGAAATCGAGGTACTCGCGGCCCTCGGTGTCGACCACCGTCGAGCCGGTGGCCGAGGCGATGATTGGGGCGTTCTCCAAGCCGCCCATGTAGCTCGATTTCTCCGTCGGCAGCATCCAGCGCTCGACGATCTTCCTGACCCTTTTGGCGTCCATGGCTTCTCCCGTTGTGCCCGCCGGCAGCCTTCGCGCGGCCATCTTAGGCCCGACCAGGGGACCGGGGAACACGCGAATGTCGGCGCGGAACGACGGCGGGCGTCCGGCAGGTTGCATCTAACCCCTTGGAACGAAACGCGGGCGGCGCGCGAAGGCGGCGCCGGGTGGCGATCGCTTATAGCGGGGAGTGACGCGCGCCCCGGCCGTACCTAACATCAGGTATTGATCCGGGGCGCCATCTTAGTCGGCCGTCCCGGCTAGACTGGGGGCTTCCATGTCGGGACTGGCGCGCAAATTTCTGATCTCGCTGGCGCTGCTGGCGGCCGGCTGCGCCGCGCCGTTGCCCGAAAAGGAAAAGGCCTGGATGGGAGGACGCTTCGCCGAAATGCAGCGCATCGGCGAAGCCGAGGTAACCGATCTCAGGACCGCCAACACCGCCAAGCTGTATTACTTGTGTCTCGCCTACACCAAGCTCAAGCGCTACGACAAGTTGTTTCCCTGCATCGACCAGCTCGAGCGCAACGTTGCCCGCGGCGACAAGAACATCAAGGATTGGGACGCCTACGAGAAGGCGAGCCCGGGGGGCGCCGCCGCCGCCAAGTTCGGCATGGCCATGAATCTCGGGACGACCGAGATCGACGCCACGCCGACGCTGCATTTGATGCGCGCCGAGGCGATGATCGATCTCGGCGATCACGATGCCGCCATCGAACAGAGCGGACGGGCGTCGCAGTGGAAGGGGCCGTTCGGCATGGAGATCGCCGAACGGACGTTCCGCTACTATGCGCTCGGCTACATGGGGGTCGCCTATGCCCTTAAGGGTGACCGCGCCAACGCGCTCAAGGCGGCGCAGACCATGGAGGGCATCAGCGAGTGCTGGCCGCCGGCCTTCCCGATCCCCTGTCAGGGGACGGAGAAATACACCGGCCTAGCCAAGATCCATGTCGCGCTCGGCGACTTCGCGAAGGCCCTGGACGTCATCCAGCGCCATGACTTCAATGCCGGCGGTTTGTTTGGCGCGCTGACCGGTTCCGAGACGGACGCGCCGTGGTGGGGATGGCTGCAACTGCCGAAGCAGTTTCTGCTCAACAAGGGCCTTCTGGAAACCGGCCGCATTAAGGAGGCCAAGGAGGGTTACGACAAGCTGTTGAAGCTGCCGCAGACCCGCGACAACGGCGAAATCCACTGGCTGATCCTGTACGACCGCGGCCGCATCGCCATCAAGGAGGGCAACGCCCGGGAGGCCATCGAGTTCTTCCGACAGGCGATCGAAGTGATCGAGCGGCAGCGCGCCACCATCAACACCGAGGCCAGCAAGATCGGCTTCGTCGGCAGCAAGCAAAGCGTCTATCGCGACCTGATATCGGCGCTGTTCGGCGAGCGGCGCCACGCCGAGGCGTTCGAGTACGTCGAGCGCGCGAAGTCGCGGGCGTTGGTCGACATGCTGGCCGCCAAGCAAGATTTCTCGATCGCCACCGGCAACGCCGCACAGGTTCGTGCCCTGCTCGCTATGGCGACGACCGCCGAAGCCGAAGCGCGCGTGCAGCTCGATGAAAAGGCCGATGTGTCGCGTAGACGGGACACGGCGAGCCGGGCCAAAAAACAGCTCGGCGAGCAGGCGCCGGAACTCGCCTCTCTGGTCAGCGTCAGCCATCTCTCGACCGACGAAATACGCGCCCGCATTCCCGCCGACGAAGTGCTGATCGAGTATTATCGCGACGGCGACGAACTGATCGCCTTCGTGGTGACGTCGCAGGACCTGCGGGCGGTCAGGCTCGACGGCAGGAATCTCGAAACCGACATCCTCGAATTCCGGGCCGCGCTGACGGAAGTCAAATCGCCGGCGCATCTCGAGGTATCGAAGCGCCTTTATGGCCGCCTGATCGCGCCGCTCGAGGGCATGCTCGCGCGACCCAACCTGCTGATCGTAGCCCACGGGGCGCTGCATTATCTGCCGTTTAACGCGCTGCACGGCGGCAGGGGCTACTTGGTCGAGCGCCACCGCATCCGCATGCTGCCGAGCGCCAGCGTGCTCAAGTACCTGCGGTCGAGCCGGCCGGGCAAGGCTGCCGGCATGCTGGCGTTCGGCAATCCTGACCTCGGCGATCCTCGCTTGGAACTCAGGCACGCCGAGGCGGAGGCGGTTGCCGTCAGCGGCACCGTGCCGAAGTCGCGGGCGCTGGTGCGCAGCCAGGCAACGGAAACCGCGTTCAAGCGGTTCGGCCAGGGCTTCGCCTACCTGCACATCGCGTCGCACGGCGAGTTCGATCCGGATCAGCCGTTGCGCTCGGCGCTCAGGCTTGCCAAGGACGCGGAGAACGACGGCGCGCTCACCATCGGCGAGCTGTATTCGCTTCGGCTCGACGCCGATCTGGTGACCTTGAGTGCCTGCGAGACCGGGTTGGGGAAGATTTCGAACGGCGACGACATGGTCGGCCTGACGCGAGGGTTCCTCTACGCCGGCAGCGGCTCGATCGTGGCGTCGCTGTGGAAGGTGGACGATCTCGCCACCGCCCACCTGATGACCCGGTTTTACGCCCATCTGGCTCAAGGCGACCGGCGGGAGGCGTTGCGGGCGGCTCAGCTCGAGACCCGCAGCAAATATCCGCACCCGTTCTACTGGGCGGCGTTCCAATTGACTGGCAACGCGCGATAGAAGTCGCCCGACGGGCCTACGCCGAGAGCCGGTCGAGCTCGGCGGTCACCGCCTTGCCCATCTCGACGGTTGAAACCTTTTTCTTGCCCGGCTGCATGATGTCGGCGGTGCGGAACCCCGCATCCAGCACGTTCCTGACCGCTGTCTCGACCAGGTCGGCGTCGTCCGCCATGTCGAACGAATAGCGCAGGCACATGGCGAAGCTCAACACCATGGCCAGCGGATTGGCGAGCTTTTGGCCGGCGATGTCCGGCGCCGTGCCGTGGACAGGTTCATAGAGCGCCCGGCGTCGGTCGCTGGCGTCCGGCGCGCCGAGCGACGCCGACGGCAGCATGCCGAGCGAACCGGTGAGCATGGCGGCGCAGTCGGAAAGCACGTCGCCGAACAGGTTGTCGGTGACGATGACGTCGAACTGCTTCGGGTTGCGGACAAGCTGCATGGCGCAGTTGTCAGCGTACATATGGCTGAGCTGGACGTCGGGGAAGTCCTTGCCGACGGCGGTGGCGACCTCGCGCCACAGCACGCCGGTCTCCATGACGTTGGCCTTCTCCACCGACGTCACCCGCTTCTGGCGCTTGCGAGCGAATTCGAGGGCGGCGCGGCAAACGCGGTCGATCTCGCCCGAGGTGTAAACCTGGGTGTCGACGGCGCGCTTCGAGCCGTCCTTGAGCGTCTCGATGCCGCGCGGCTGGCCGAAATAAACGCCGCCGGTGAGCTCGCGCACGATCAGCATGTCGAGCCCGGACACCAGCTCCTTCTTCAGGCTCGAGGCGTCGGCGAGCGCCGGGAACACGGTCGCCGGGCGCAGGTTGGCGAACAGGTCCATCTCCTTGCGGAGTTTCAGCAGCCCCGCCTCCGGGCGGTGTTGGCGCTCGGCCTTGTCCCACTTCGGCCCGCCGACGGCGCCGAACAGCACCGCGTCGACGCCCATCGCCTTCTCCAGCGTGTTGTCGGTCAGGGAGGTGCCGTGCTTGTCGTAGGCGCAGCCGCCCACGAGGTCGTCAGCGACGTCGAACGACACATGGCGGCGCTTGTCCATCCAGCCGATGATGCGCTTCACTTCGTCCATCACCTCGGGGCCGATCCCGTCGCCGGGCAGCATCAACAGTTTCTTGTTGGCGGGCATTCCTCGTCTTCCCCTTGATTGTCGTCGGTTGCGGTCGTGGCTGCGGGCGCGGGTTCAACGGTAGAGCCAGGGCTGCGACGCCCGCTGCTTGTCTTCGAAGCTCTCGATCTTCTTGCCGTGCTGCAGGGTCAGCCCGATGTCGTCGAGGCCGTTCAACAGGCAGTGCTTCTTGAACGGGTCGATGTCGAAGGTGATCCGCTCGCCGTCCGGGCCGGCGACGGTCTGACCCGCGAGATCGACGGTGAAGGTGGCATTCGAGCCTTTCTCGGCCGCCGCCATCAGCCTCATCACATCCTTCTTCGGCAAGATCACGGGCAGGATGCCGTTCTTGAAGCAGTTGTTGTAGAAGATGTCGGCGAAGCTGGGCGCAATTACGCAGCGGATGCCGAAATCGAGGAGCGCCCACGGCGCGTGCTCGCGGCTTGAGCCGCAGCCGAAGTTGTCGCCGGCGACCAGGATCTTGGCCTTGCGGTAGGGCTTCTTGTTGAGGACGAAGTCCGGGTTCTCCTTGCCTTTGGCGTCGAACCGCATCTCGAAGAACAGGCCCTTGCCGAGCCCCGAACGCTTGATGGTGGTCAGGAACTGCTTCGGGATCACCATGTCGGTGTCGACGTTGATCATGTTGAGGGGCGCGGCGACGCCCGTCAGGGTGGTGAACTTTTGCATGGCGTTTCTCCTCGCTTAGGCCAGCTTGCGCACGTCGGCGAGCTTGCCGGTGACGGCGGCGGCAGCGGCCATCGCCGGGCTGACCAGATGGGTGCGCGCGCCCGGCCCCTGGCGGCCCTTGAAGTTGCGGTTCGAAGTCGAGGCGCAGCGCTTGCCCGGCGGCACCTTGTCGGCGTTCATGGCGAGACACATGGAACAGCCCGGCTCGCGCCACTCGAAGCCGGCGGCCTTCAGGATGTCCGCCAGGCCTTCTTCTTCGGCTTGCGCCTTGATCAACCCGGAGCCCGGCACCACCAGCGCGCGCACGCCCTTCGCCACTTTGCGGCCCTTGGCGACGGCGGCGGCGGCGCGGATGTCCTCGATGCGGGCGTTGGTGCAGGCGCCGACGAACACATAGTCGATCGGGATCTCGGTCATCGGCGTGCCCGGCTTCAGGCCCATGTAGTCGAGCGCCATCCGGGCCGACTTCTGCTTGTCCTCGCTGGCGAATGATTCCGGCGCCGGCACCTTACCGGTGATCGGGACGACGTCCTCAGGCGATGTGCCCCAGGTGACCTGCGGCGCGATGTCGGCGGCCTTCATCGTCACTTCCTTGTCGTACTTAGCGCCCTTGTCGGAGGGCAGCGTCCTCCAGAACGCGACCGCCGCCTCCCACTGGGCGCCCTTCGGCGCCTTCGGCCGGCCCTTCAGGTAGTTGAAGGTCGTCTCGTCCGGCGCCACCAAGCCGGCGCGCGCGCCGGCCTCGATGGTCATGTTGCACACCGTCATCCGGCCTTCCATGGAAAGCCCGCGAATGGCCTCGCCGGCGTACTCGATGATGTGGCCGGTGCCGCCGGCGGTGCCGATCTTGCCGATCACCGCCAGGATCACATCCTTGCCGACGACGCCCGCCGGTAGTTTGCCCTCCACGGTGATGCGCATGTTCTTCAACGGCCATTGCAGCAGCGTCTGGGTCGCCAGCACGTGCTCGACCTCGGTGGTGCCGATGCCGAACGCCAGCGACCCGAAGGCGCCGTGGGTGGCGGTGTGCGAATCGCCGCACACCAGCGTGGTGCCGGGCAGCGTGAAGCCCTGCTCGGGGCCGATGATGTGGACGATGCCCTGGCGGATGTCGTTCATGTCGAACAGCTCGACGCCGAAGTCGCGGCAGTTCTTGGTGAGCTCGTTGACCTGGATACGCGAATCCTCGGCATCGATGCCTTTCGAGCGGTCGGTGGTCGGCACGTTATGGTCGGCGACGGCGAGCGTCGCGCCGACGCGGCGCACCTTGCGCCCGGCGTTGCGCAGACCCTCGAACGCCTGCGGGCTGGTGACCTCGTGCACCAGGTGGCGGTCGATGTAGAGCAGGCAGGTGCCATCGTCCTGGACGTTGACCAGGTGCGAGTCCCAGATCTTGTCGAACAGCGTCTTCGGCTTCGCCATCGGCGTCATCCTCCTTCGGCGTCGGTTATTTCTTGGCTTCGCGCTTGCTGGCCTTCTTGTCGCCTTTGGCCTTGGCGGCGGCCTCCTTCCTGGCCTTCTTTTTTTCCTTCTTCGCCTGCTTCTCCTCCTCGGCCTCGGCGGCCGCGGCCTCGGCGACCAGCGCCTCCAGGTCCTCGGGCGGCGCCTCGCCGGTCACCGGCACCTCGACGTCGTGCTTTTTCTTCTTCGCCTTGGCCGCCGCGGCCGTGCCGGCTGGGGCCGCGCCTTCCATGCCCTCGGCCAGGAACTCGGTCTTCTCGGTGATGCGCGCCTTCTTGCCGGCGCGGCCGCGCAGGTAATAGAGCTTGGCGCGGCGCACGTTGCCGTGGCGCAGCACCTCGATCTCGGCGATCGCCGGCGAATGCAGCGGGAACACCCGCTCGACGCCCTCGCCGTAGGAAATCTTGCGCACCGTGAACGACGAGTTGATGCCTCTGCTGCTGCGGCCGATGCAGACGCCCTCGAAGGACTGCAGGCGCGAGCGCTCGCCTTCCACCACCCTGACCTTGACCCTCAGCGTGTCGCCCGGCGAAAAGTCCGGCAACTGCCTCTTCTCGGTGATCTTCCCGATCTGCCGGTCTTCCATTTCCTTGATGATGTCCATGGCTTTCGTCCTTCGTCTCCGTTGATCGCCCGCGCGCGGGCGACGTTTTGAATTCCTAGCGTTGGTTCGTGGCGTAGCGCGCCCACAAATCGGGCCGCCGCTCGCGGGTAATCTGTTCCGCCCTCTCGCGCCGCCAGGCGCGGACCTTCTCGTGGTGGCCCGAGACCAGCACGTCGGGCACCGCGCGCCCCTGCCACACCTGCGGCCGGGTGTACTGCGGATACTCCAGAAGCCCGGCCTCGAAGCTCTCCTCGGCCAGCGATTCCTGCTTGCCGACAACGCCGGGCAGCAGCCGCACGCAGGCGTCGATGAGCGCGATCGCCGCCGCCTCGCCGCCCGACAGCACGAAGTCGCCGAGGCTGATCTCCTGGGGCCGGTACTCGTCCAGCACCCGCTCATCGAGCCCCTCGTAGCGCCCGCACAGCAACGTCACTCCGGCGCCTGCAGCGAACTCGCGCGCCGTCGCCTGGTCGAACGGCCGGCCGCGCGGCGTGAGATAAATCAGCTTCAGCGCCGGCTCCGCGTGACGGGCCGACTCGATGGCCCTAGCGACCACGTCGGGCCGCATCACCATGCCGGGACCGCCGCCGAACGGCGCGTCGTCGACCGAGCGGTGGCGGCCTTCCGCGAAGTCGCGGATGGCAAGCGCCTCCAACGCCCAGGCGCCGGCCGCGAGCCCCTGGCCCGCCAGCGAATGGGCGAGCGGCCCCGGGAACATCTCCGGGAACAGCGTCAACACCGTCGCCTTCCATATGGGGTTCGACGTCGCCACCTTAAACGGCTCCTTGTTCCTTTTCCTCGCCGTCGCCGGCCAGCAGCCCCGGCGGCGGCGTCACCGTGATCCGCCCGGCGTTCAGGTCGACCGCCGTCACCACGCCCGCCGCGAACGGCAGCATGGCGCCCGACGAGCCCTTGGCCGCCACCTCGAGCATGTCGCCGGCGCCGAAGTTGTGCACCGCCTTCACCACGCCCAACTCCGCGCCGTCCCCGGTCTCGACCCGCAATCCGACCAGGTCGGCGTGGTAATAGGTGCCGGCTTCCGGCTCGGGCAGCGCGCTCCTCGGCACGTAGAGCTCGGTGCCCTTGAGGGCCTCCGCCGCGTTGCGGTCGTCGACGCCCTTGATGCGGGCGACCAGCGCTCCCTTGACGCGGCCGGTGATGACGATCTCGAACCGGCGCTTGCCGGCCTTGTCGGAGACCGGACCATAGGCGGCGACGTCCTCGGACTCGGCGGTGAAGCTCTTGATCCGCACTTCGCCCTTCAGCCCGCGCGCGCCGGCAATGGCGCCGACGCACACCCGGTCCGCCGCGTCCCGCCTGCGTCGTCCCGTCGCCGTCGTCGTCGCTGTTCCCGTCGTCGCGCGCACGTCCGTATCCTTTCTACTCGGCCTTCTTCTCTTCGGCCTTCGCCTCCTCGGTCGCGGCCGGCGGCGGGGCGATGCCGTCGGCGGCCGCCGCCTTGGCGTCGGCGGCGGCTTTCTCCTGCTTCGCTTTCTCCTCGGCCGTGGCGGCCGCGGCGGCCTCCGCGTCGGCTTTGGCCTTCTCCTCGGCCACCCGCTTCGCCTCAACCTCTGCAGCGGCGCGGCTCTCGGCCATCTTGGCGGCGTGTTCCTCTGCCGCCTTCTGGCGCTCGACCATCTTGTTCTTCGGCAGGTGCTGCTTCGTCTGCTTCGACGGGATCGGCGGCTTCTCGATGATGCCGCGGTCGCCGAGGAAGCGCGCCACGCGCTCCGACGGCTTGGCGCCGACGCCGAGCCAGTACTTGGTGCGCTCATCGTTGATCTTGAGGCGGTCCGGATGGTCCTTGCCGACCATCGGGTTGTAGGTGCCGATGCGCTCGATGAAGCGGCCGTCGCGGGGTTTCCGCGAGTCCGCCACGATGATGCGGTAGAAGGGGCGCTTCTTGGCGCCGCCGCGGGAAAGCCGGATTCTGAGTGCCATGTCGCTCGTTCGTCCTTTTGCCGATTGGGGTCGAGTGGGGTCGGGGTTGGTTTCCGTCGTCAACGCATGAAGGGGCCGGGCGGCATCATCGAGGGCGGCATGCCGCCGCCGAACAGTCCGCGTTTGCCCAACTTGCCGGCCTTCTTCATCATCGTCGACATCTGCTTGAACTGCTTCAGCACGCGGTTGACCTCCTGCACCGAGGTGCCGGAGCCGGTGGCGATGCGCCGCCGCCGCGAGCCGTTGAGCAAATTCGGGTTGCGCCGCTCGGCGCGAGTCATGGACAGGATGATCGCCTCTTGCCGCGCGATCGTCTTGTCGTCGATGTTGGCGGCGGCGATTTGCTTTTTCATCTTGGCGGCGCCGGGCAGCATGTCGATCAGCCCCGACACGTCGCCCATCTTGCGCAGCTGCTTCAGCTGGTCGGCCATGTCCTCGAGGGTGAACTTGCCCTTCAGCATCTTGGCCGCCATCTTCCCGGCGTCCTCGCGCTCGATCACCTCCTGGGCGCGCTCGACCAGGCCGACCACGTCGCCCATGCCGAGGATCGAGCCGGCGAGGCGGTACGGGTCGAACGCCTCCAGCGCCTCGATCTTCTCGCCGGTGCCCATCAGCTTGATCGGCCGCCCGGTGACGGCGCGCATGGAGAGGGCGGCGCCGCCGCGGGCGTCGCCGTCGACGCGAG
>JACPJY010000222.1 GCA_016187325.1 Rhodospirillales bacterium
CGCTACTACGAGCAGACGCTGCATAGCCTCGCCCAACACTTCAAGTTCGACCTCGATCAGCCATGGGCGAAGCTGGCAAAGGCGACCCGCGAGATGATCCTGTTCGGCTCCGGCGACGAGCCGGTGACCATGCGCTACCACGACGGCCAGCGCGCCTACGACATCACCAAGCCGTTCGAGGGCGTGATCCCCAACATGGAGCGGCGCTGGCGCGAGACCGACTCCAACTGGGTGCGCGACGAGCTCAGCCGCTACCAGACCATCACCACCTGCGACACCTGCAAGGGCATGCGGCTGAAGCCGCCGGCGTTGGCGGTGAAGATCGCCGGCCTCCACGTCTCCGAGGTCGCCGACATGTCGATCGACAAGGCGCACGGCTGGTTCGGCAGGCTTGAGAAGCATCTGAAGCCGCAAAGCCGCGAGATCGCGCGGCGCATCCTCCGCGAGATCAACGAGCGGCTGGGGTTCCTGAAGAACGTCGGCCTCGAGTACCTGACGCTTTCCCGTTCGTCGGGCACCCTTTCCGGCGGCGAAAGCCAGCGCATTCGCCTTGCCTCGCAGATCGGCTCCGGGCTGACCGGCGTCCTCTACGTGCTCGACGAGCCGTCCATCGGCCTGCACCAGCGCGACAACGCGCGGCTGCTCGTCACATTGAAGCGCCTCCGCGACCTCGGCAACACCGTCATCGTCGTCGAACACGACGAGGAAGCGATCCGCGCCGCCGACCACCTGATCGACATGGGCCCCGGCGCCGGCATTCACGGCGGCCGCGTCGTCGCCGCCGGCACCGCCGACGAAATCATGCGCGCCCCGGAAAGCCTGACCGGCAGGTACATGGTCGGCCTCGAGCAGGTGCCGCTGCCGCTGTTGCGCCGCCAACCGCGCCGCGGCCACGCGCTGACGGTCAAGGGCGCGCGGGCCAACAACCTCGACCACATCACCGTCGACTTCCCGCTCGGCACCTTTACCTGCATCACCGGCGTTTCCGGCGGCGGCAAGTCGACTCTAGTGGTCGAAACCCTCTACAAGGCGCTGGCCCGCCGCCTGCACAGGGCGCGCCTGCACCCGGGCGACCACGACGGCATTGACGGCCTGGAGAAGATCGACAAGGTGGTCGACATCGACCAGTCGCCGATCGGCAGGACGCCGCGTTCCAACCCGGCCACCTACACCGGCGCCTTCACGCCGATCCGCGACTGGTTCGCGGGCCTGCCGGAGGCCAAGGCGCGCGGCTACAAGGCGGGGCGCTTCTCGTTCAACGTCAAGGGCGGGCGCTGCGAAGCGTGTCAGGGCGACGGCGTGATCAAGATCGAGATGCACTTCCTGCCCGACGTCTACGTCACCTGCGACACCTGCAAGGGCAAGCGCTACAACCGCGAGACCCTCGACGTGCACTTCCGCGGCAAGTCCATCGCCGAGGTCCTCGACATGACCGTCGAAGAGGCGGCCGGCTTCTTCATGGCGGTGCCGGCGATCCGCGACAAGCTGGAGACGTTGAAGCGCGTCGGATTGGGTTACATCCACCTGGGTCAGCAGGCCACCACGTTATCCGGGGGCGAGGCGCAGCGAGTGAAGCTGGCGAAGGAGCTCAGCCGCCGCGCCACCGGCAAGACGCTCTACATCCTCGACGAGCCGACGACGGGGCTCCACTTCGAGGACGTGCGGAAACTGTTGGAAGTGCTGCACGCGCTGGTCGAGACCGGAAATACCGTGGTGGTGATCGAGCATAACCTGGAGGTCATCAAGACCGCCGACTGGATCATCGACCTCGGACCCGAGGGCGGCGACAAGGGCGGCCGCGTCGTCGCCGTCGGCACGCCGGAGCAGGTCGCCGCCGTGAAGGAGAGTTTTACCGGGCAGTATCTTGCGCCATACTTGAAACGCAAACGAGCGATGGCGACGAAGCCCGAAAAACGCGGACCGAAGGCCGCGAAGGGAACGCGAAGGAAAAATAACCACCGAGATCACAGAGATCACAGAGAAGCGAAAGTAAGCAACTGAATTCTCCGTGTTTTCTGTGTGCTCTGTGGTTCAAACTACTGACGACGCGACTCGATCCGGGCCACCGGGAGGAAACTTAAGATGAAAATCACCAGGGTGCGGCCGCTGCACGTCGGCCAGTTCATGTTCTGCGTCATCGACACCGACGAGGGGCTAACGGGCCTCGGCGAGGCCGGCGCCTGGGGCCACGTGCAGGCGGCGGCGACGGCAATTCAACGCTTCGCCGAGTACCTGGTGGGCAAGGATCCCGGCCCCATCGAGCACCACTGGAACGTCATGCATCGGTTCAGCTACTTCACCGGGCTCGCCATCAACGCCGGCATTTCTGCCATCGACATTGCGCTGTGGGACATCAAGGGCAAGGCGCTGGGCAAGCCCGTGCACGCGCTGTTGGGCGGGCCGACACGGACCAAGGCGCGCGTCTACGCCCACGTCTACGGCAAGACCATCGAGGCAGTGCTGAAGGAATGCGTCGCCAAGAAGAAAGCCGGCTTCACCGCCATCGGGCACCTCAACCCGTTCCTCGACGAGGGCGAGGACAGCGTCTACTTCAAGCCGCACGTCAAGAAGATGCGCGACGCCATCGACAACGTGCGCCGTATCCGCAAGGCTGTCGGCGACGACGTCGACCTCAACATCGAACTGCACCGCCGCCTGACCCCGGCCGAAGCAGTCGTGTTCGCTCGCGGCATCGAGCAGTACCACCCGATGTTCATCGAGGACCCGATCCGCCCGGAAGGCGCCGACGCCATGGCGCGGGTCGCGGCCAAGATCCACGTCCCGATAGCGACCGGCGAGCGGTTCGCCAACCTCTACGAGTTCCAGGCGCTGATGGCACGCGGTGGCGTCGAGTACGCGCGCGCCGACCTCTGTCACTGCGGCGGCATCACGGCGGGCAAGAAGATCGCCGCCATCGCCGAGGGCTTCCACGTCAACATGATCCCGCACAACCCGCTGTCGCCGGTCGGGCTGGCCGCCTGCCTGCAGCTCGATGCGGCGATCCCCAACTTCGCCATCCAGGAATACACCACCGGCTTCGAGGCCGGCGTCATGGAATCGAAGCCGAAGCACCTGGGCTGGGACGTGGTCGATGAATGCCCGGTGGTCACGGATGGCTTCGTCGACATCCCGACCCGCCCCGGCATCGGCATCGAGCTGGTGCCCGACGCCGAGAAGATCCGCCCGCCGCTGGTGAAGCCGGTCAAGATGCGCCCGCACCGCGACGGCTTCATCGTCGATCAGTAAG
>JACPJY010000250.1 GCA_016187325.1 Rhodospirillales bacterium
CGCTCCATTCCGGGCTCGGCGCCTGCCAAGCCCGGTAATAGTAATCGGTGAGGGCGGCCGCCGCCGTCCGCGCCTGGGTTTCACTACCGGCGTCGTCGCAGGCGGCGAGCAGCACCAGGGCCGCCAGCGTCAGGGATCGATGAGCGGAAGTGCGAATCATCGCTTCATCTTGCCACAGCCGGGCGGCGCCAAACAATCGCCGCGCCCGAAGCGCGAACGCGGCGCTGAGACCTCCCGCCTGTCGATAAAGAAGCCCCGCTCTCTCGGGGGGATGAGAGAAGCGGGGCCAGTTGGGGGTGGGAGGTAGTTTTCCTTCAACGTTCGCGGCGATGGATTCGATGGATTGCGCCTCCGTTATGCCGCTTCGGCCTGCGCGGCCGCCTCGCCGGCGGCTTCATGAGCAGCCACGGGGGTTGCCACGGGGGCGGGCGCGGCGGCGGGCATCGGCTTGTTCGCCCTGGCGCCGGACCGGCGGCGTTCGGGGCCGGCGAACGACAGCATGTGGCGGCGGCGGCAGGGACCGGTGTAAACCTTGCTGCGGATAAATGGCCGCGCGTTCTCGATCGCATTGACAATACGCGTGTAAAGCAGGCTCGGGGACACCGGCTTCACCAGGTATTCGGTCATGCCGGCGTCGAGCGCCTGGAACACGCGCTGGGTCTCGCCGTAGGCGGAGACCATGATGATCGGCGCCTGCGGAAACAGGCTTTCCTTGCTGGTGCGGATGCGCTTGACCAGGGCGAGGCCGTCGAACTCGGGACACCAGTCGACCAGCACCAGGTCGGGAACGACGTGGTTGAATTCCTGGAAGCCCTCGTCGGCGCAATGGGCGTTAAAGTCGACAATATGACCGACGCCGAACTCGCGCAGAATCTGGCACAGCAGCGCCCGCATCGCCGGCTGCCTGTCAACGATCAGCACCGTCAGCTTGCTGAGGTCATAGCTCTTCACGAGGCCAATCCTCCGCCCGGCGCGCCGGCGGGACGATCCTGCGGTGCGCGAAGGTCAGGTTAGGGGAGGAGTGTGACGGGCCGTTGAACGCCGTGTTACGGCCGTGTAAACGCCTGTTAATCCATTGAATTTGAGCAGGGATTACAGAAAAGCGAACGGGGCGGTACCCGGTGCGAGGGCCGGGCCGCCGCCCCGTTGGAATGACTTCGCGGCGTTGCCGCTAGAAGATGCCGCAGGCGATGCGGCCGCCGCCGCCGCCGAGCGCCGCCGGCTGGTCGGAGTAGTTGTCGCCGCCGGCGTGGATCACCAGCGCGCGCCGCTTCAAGTCCGCTACCTTCAGGCGCGGCGCCATCAGCGTGCCCTTGGTCGAGCCGTCGGCCTCGGCCTTCAGCGCCGGCAGGTCGCCGAGATGGCCCTTGCCAGCCGGCCCTTCGTGCTTGCCAGCCTTGTCCGGGTCGTAGTGGCCGCCGGCGCCGAGGCCGGGCACCATCTTGCCGTCGGCGCCCTTGGCCGGATTGCAGCTGCGTTTCTCGTGGACGTGGAAGCCGTGGTCGCCGGCCGGCAGCCCCTTCAGCCGCGGCTTGACGGTGAGGCCCTTGTCGGTGTCGGCGAAATACACCTTGCCGATCATCTCGCCCATGCCCTTGTCGTCGATCTTGTGAACCTTGACGGAAACCTCGGCCGCCGCCGCCGGCAATGCGAACGCCGCCGCCAACGTGGCCGCGAGGACAATCTTGGTCTTCATGGAATGACCTCCACCCCTGGGATACGGATCTCGGGCGGAAGCGTCCGCAGTTTTCAATTCACAAGGGAATGACGGCGCCGCGCTCGAGGCACACATGGTTTCGGCCGGTTCCCCCGGACATCCTCCCGATTAAAGCCATTCTAACCTTGCCCCGGGACCCGGGATAGAGGGATCGTGCGGCCGTCGCCCTTGGCGGGCCGGCCCCGCCGTAGCGCCCAGAAGGATGCGGGGGCACCCGCGCAAGAGCCCCCGAGGCGCGAAGGCGGGAAAAGACCGAGGGGACGCCCGGGTTTCCCCGAACGCCCCCTCAGGAAGGAGTCAGCAACAGGCCTTGTCGACTGATCCTTCAACGGTGTCCGCCCGCGGGCGCCGCCCGGCGGGCGGTGCAAACCGGCGAATCCACCCCCCGCCCGCAAGGCGCGAGCTTAGGCCGCGAAATCGACTTAGATCCTCCCATTCGGGGGGCGGCGGCGTCCAAAAAGGCGGGTCTGCCCAATCCTTGGGAACCGTCCCCGGCACCACCCTACTTATACCGCCGTCTTTCTCGACCGCAACGGCAAAATCCCGCGGCTGGGAAAGCCGCGGCCGGCCGCGGGTTCTGGCCAGGCGGCAACGGCCGGGGGCGGGTCAGTTGTTCCTGGCGCCCTCGTTGACCCAGCGCCGGAAGACGTCGATTTCGTGGGCGCTCAGCGGCGGCTGGTTGTGCGGCATACGGATGCCCTTCGCCGCCCGGCCCTCGACCAGGACGTTGAGGTTACTGACGAAGGCGTCGCCGGGCACGACGACCGGCCCGTGCCTGGTGCCTTTCATCAGGCTCTCGTAGGTTCTGAGGTCGAGGCCGCTTTTCTCGAAGCCGTCACCGCCAGGCTGATGGCAGACGAGGCAGCGATTGTGGATGATCGCGAACAGGTGGTTCTTGAAACTGACCGGGTCCGCCGCCGCAGCGGCCGAAGGCGATGCCGACGCCGCCACCGCGGCGAGGCACAGTCCGGCGACGCGGGCGCCGAAGCCGGCTCGGATGTCCTTACCCATGGCGCAACCTCCTTTGCTGGTGCGCGCGCACGAGGCGATGTCCCTCCACGACATGCGGGCCGTTGATTTGATGCGTCATGGTAGCCCCGGCCGCGCGGCGGCCACCTGACCTGGGTCAAGCGGCAGGCGGAAAACGGCAAAATTCCGGGGCCGGCGGGGGCCGCCGCGGGGGCGCCCCGGATCGCTCCGGAGCGCCCCCCCAGGACGCCTGCTTGGGTGGCCGTGTCGGCTATTCCTTCAGGAACGCCTCGATGGCCTCGAAGAACGGCACCCGGTTCTTCTCGAACAGCACGAAATGGGTGGCGTCCTTGATCAGCACGCTCTTCTTCTTGGGCGCGTTGGTGAGGTCGCGCATCAGCCCCTCGCGGTCCTCCGGGAACGACCAGGTGTCATACTCGCCGGCGATCACCAGCGTCGGCGCGTAGATGCTCGACGCGTTCCACATGCGCCGCCCGGTCGCCTGCTGGAAGGTGTCCTCGAGCACGCCGTTGGGGGCGCGCAGGCTCGGCGGGTTGCGGCTGCCGCTGGTCGGGTCGGTGGCCAGCGCCGCCACGCTGAAGGCGTGCGCGGCCGCCTTGTCGCGGTAGCTGTCCTTGTCGTCGACCGGGATCTCGCCTTCCCAGCGCTTGTCGTTGGCGGCCTCCGAGCCGAGGCGGTAGGCGCCGACGCCGTAGTTGAACTCGAACGGCTTGCGCTTGTTCTGCAGCCCCGAGCCCGGCCCCAGGTTGGTGTGCTGGGTGAAGGCGTAGGCCGGCGCGAACATCACCAGCCTGCTCACCTTGTCCGAGTGCAGCGACGCGTAGTAACCGCCGAGCATGGCGCCCCACGACCAGCCGATCAGGTTGACCGACTTGACCTTGCGCTTCTTGATGATGTCGTCGACGGCGGCGCCGATGTCGCGGATGGCGAGGTACGACCGGGTCACCGGCTTGTTGTCCTTGGCCGGTTGGTCCAACGCCTTCTCGCGGGTCGAGAAGCCGTAGTTGCGGTAATCCACCATGTAGACGACGTAGCCCTGCTTCACCAGCCGGTCGGCCCACGAATAATCCTTGAACTGAAGGTCGAAGTCGGGCGTCGAGGGATACGTCGCGCCGTGCAGGAACAGCACGATGTTGTCCTTGGTGAAGGTGGTGTTGCCGGCCTGCATCTTCTCGCGCACGAACAGCTTGATGCCGGGGTCGACGGCGTCGATCATGTAGTCGTTCTTGACGATCTTGGCGTCGGCCGCGGCCGTTTCGGCCGGGGCCATCCCGGCCATCGCCGCCAGCAGGGCGGCCAAGGCCAGGAATTTCGCCCGCCGCCATAGGGCGGGGGCGTTGAACAGAATCATCTGGGTCCTCCCCAATCGGAAACGAGTTTATGGAATGAGGGCATGACAGCCCTGCCGGGAATTCGCCCCGGTCGCGGTCACTCTACGCCCGCGCGCGGCGTCCGGGTATGGGAAAAACCCGAGGATGTTTGGAATCGTTCCAATCATCGGCGAGGCGCAAAAAGAGGCGCAAAAGGAAAGGCCCGCGCCGGGCGCGGGCCTTGTCCTAACCTTCGATATCCCCGGTCGTTAGCCGATGATCTTCAGGTTCTCGGCCGCGCTCTTGCCGTTGCGGCCAGGCTGCAGCTCGTAGGAGACGCGCTGTCCCTCGGTAAGCGTGGTGAGGCCGGCGCGCTCGACGGCCGAGATGTGGACGAAGGCGTCCTTGCCGCCGTCATCCGGGTTGATGAAGCCGAAACCCTTCTGGGGGTTGAACCACTTCACGGTTCCTTCAGTCATGATTTTAACTTCCTTGTAACTGGGTAACGAAACTACCGCCGGCGCACCATGCGCGGGCGGGACTCAGCTCACGAAAAATCCGGGGAATAACAACTCGTTCGGCGTTGACAGAGTCAAACAAACAAACGGAGTGGTACGCCGGGTCTCCAGAAACTGACCCGGCGACATATAAGGTTAAGGCGAGGAAAAGGCAAGGGGATCGACCAAATCGGTACGGTCTCAGTTTGGCCTTTCTCCTTCGAGACGCCCCGTCCCCTCACCCTGAGGAGCCCGCGAAGCGGGCGTCTCGAAGGACGAAGGGGACGGGGCTCCTCAGGATGAGGCCAAACTGAGACACTGCCGCTAAATCGACGGAAACAAGAAAAGGCCCGCCACGCGGCGGGCCTTTCCGTAGGGTCTTGAAACCCGCGGCCGTTAGTCGACGAGCTTCAGGTTC
>JACPJY010000241.1 GCA_016187325.1 Rhodospirillales bacterium
TCGGTCGGCCGCGACGGCTGGCTCGAGTGGCTGCCCCAGGAGACTATTTTGTTCGAAGGTGCCCGCCTGGAGCGGCGGACGCGGATCGAGATCGCACCGGGCGCGCGCGCACTCGCCGGCGAAATCCTGGTGTTCGGCCGCATCGCCGGCGGCGAACGGCTGAGTCGCGGCCTCGTCCGCGACGCCTGGGAGGTGCACCGGGAGGGCAGCCTAGCGTGGGCCGACGCGCTGCATCTCGAGGACGAAATGGCAGGCGTGCTCGCCGACCCCGCCTGCTTCGACGGCGCGGTCGCCTATGGCACCGCCGTCTACGTCGACGACGAGCCGCTGCGTCGTCTCGATCTCGCCCGCTCACTCCTGACCTTGGGCGACGCCGGGCTGCGGGCCGGCGCCACCGTGGTCAACGGCGTGCTGGTGGCGCGCTGGCTCGGCCGCGACGCGGAAGCCGTGCGCCGCGCCTTCGGCGACTTCTGGGCGGCGTTCCGCGCCGCCACCGGCGGCCGGCGCAACATATTGCCGCGGCTGTGGCACGTATGAACACGAACGGGAGGACGGGAACGTGAGACTTTCACCGAGAGAAAAGGACAAGCTGCTGGTGGCTATGACCGCCACCGTGGCGCGCCGCCGTTTGGAGCGCGGCGTCAAGCTGAACCACCCGGAGGCGGTGGCGCTGATCAGCGATTTCGTGGTCGAGGGCGCCCGCGACGGGCGCACTGTCGCCGACCTGATGCGCGACGGCGCCGGCGTCTTGAGCCGCGATCAGGTGATGGAGGGAATCCCCGAGATGCTGCACGAAATCCAGATCGAGGCGACCTTCCCCGACGGCACCAAGCTGGTGACTGTCCACAATCCGATCCGCTGAGGAGGACGCCATGATCCCCGGAGAGATCATCGTCGCCAAGGGCAAAATCACCCTCAATGCCGGTCGCGATGCGGTAAAGCTGAAGGTCGCCAACACTGGCGACCGGCCGGTGCAGGTCGGCTCGCATTATCATTTTTACGAGACCAACGCGGCGCTGGCCTTCGACCGCGCGGCGGCGCTCGGCCGCCGGCTCGACATCCCGGCCGGCACGGCGGTGCGCTTCGAGCCGGGACAGAGCCGCGAGGTGTCGTTGATCCCGTATGCCGGAAACCGCGTGGTCAAGGGCTTCAACGCCAAGGTCCAGGGCAGGCTTTCCGGCGCGCCCGCGCCCGCGAAAAAGGCGCGAAAGAAAAAGGGGGGCTGAGCCATGCCGTTTACCATCGACCGCGCGGCCTACGCCTCGATGTTCGGCCCGACGGTGGGCGACAAGGTGCGCCTCGCCGACACCGAGCTGTTCATCGAGGTCGAGGAGGACCGCACCCATTACGGCGAGGAGGTGAAGTTCGGCGGCGGCAAGGTGATCCGCGACGGCATGGGCCAGTCGCAGGTGACCCGCGCCAAGGGCGCCGTCGACACCGTCGTCACCAACGCGCTGATCGTCGACCACTGGGGCATCGTCAAGGCCGACGTCGGAATCAGGGATGGCCGCATCGCCGCCATCGGCAAGGCCGGCAACCCGGACGTGCAGCCGGACGTCGACATCGTCGTCGGCCCCGGCACCGAGGCGATCGCCGGCGAGGGCCGCATCCTGACGGCGGGCGGCATCGACGCCCACATCCACTGGATCTGCCCGCAGCTGGTGGAGGAAGCGCTCTATTCCGGCGTCACCACCATGCTCGGCGGCGGCACCGGCCCGGCCGACGGCACCAACGCCACCACCTGTACGCCGGGCGCCTGGCACATCGGGCGCATGCTGCAGGCGGCGGACGGGTTGCCGGTCAACCTCGGCTTCTTCGGCAAGGGCAACGCGTCCGAGAAGGCGCCGCTGGTCGAGCAGGTGAAGGCCGGCGCCTGCGGGCTGAAGCTGCACGAGGACTGGGGAACCACGCCGTCGGCCATCGACACCTGTCTCGCCGTCGGCGACGCCATGGACGTGCAGGTGGTGATCCACACCGACACCTTGAACGAGTCCGGCTTCGTCGAGAACACGACCGCCGCCTTCAAGGGCCGCACCATCCACGCCTTCCACACCGAGGGCGCCGGCGGCGGCCACGCGCCGGACATCATCAAGGTGTGCGGCGAGAAAAACGTGTTGCCGTCGTCGACCAACCCGACGCGGCCCTATACGGTCAACACCGTCGACGAGCATCTTGACATGCTGATGGTGTGCCACCACCTCGACAGCCGCATCCCCGAGGACGTGGCGTTCGCCGAAAGCCGCATCCGGCGCGAGACCATCGCCGCCGAGGACATTCTGCACGACCTCGGTGCGTTCTCGATGATCACGTCCGACAGCCAGGCCATGGGCCGGGTCGGCGAGGTCATCATCCGCACCTGGCAGACTGCCGACAAGATGAAGCGCCAGCGCGGCCGGCTCGCCGGCGAAAAGGGCGACAACGACAACCTGCGCGTCCGGCGCTACATCGCCAAGTACACCATCAACCCGGCGGTCACCCACGGCATCGCCGATCACGTCGGCTCGGTCGAGGTGGGCAAGCTCGCCGACCTGGTGCTGTGGGAGCCGATGTTCTTCGGCGTCAAACCGGACCTGATCCTGAAATGCGGCACCATCGCCGCCGCGGCGATGGGCGATCCCAACGCCTCGATCCCGACGCCGCAGCCGGTGCACTACCGGCCGATGTTCGGGGCGTTCGGGAAATCGCTCACCGCCAGCAGCGTCTCATTCGTCTCCAAGGCGGGCGTCGCCAACCGCGTCGGCAAGCGTCTCGGCCTCGCCAAGCCGCTGATCGCCGTCTCCGGCACCCGCAAGCTCGGCAAGAAGGACATGGTGCTCAATGACCTGATGCCGAGGATGGAGGTCGACCCGGAGACCTATCAGGTGCGCGCCGACGGCGAGCTTCTCACCTGCAAGCCGGCCACCGAGCTCGCCATGGCGCAGCGCTACTTCCTGTTCTGACCATGCGGCGGGCCACGGAAATCCACCATCGCGGGAGCTGGCCGGCGGAGAGCGCCGTGGCCACGGTGACGCTCGCCCTCGACGACCGCCACCGGCGGCGGATCCGCCTCACCGACGACCGCGGCGAGGCGTTCCTGCTGGACCTTGCCGAGGCGGCGCTGATGGGCGACGGCGATGGGCTAAAGCTGGAGAACGGCGGCTTTATCCGCGTCGTCGCCGCCGCCGAGGCGGTGGCCGACGTCCATGGGTCGTCGCCGGCGCATACGGCCAGGCTCGCCTGGCACCTTGGCAACCGGCACACGCCGGTCGAGGTGCTGGCCGACGGCGGCTTGCGCATCCGCGATGACCACGTGCTGATCGCCATGCTCAAGGGACTGGGCGCCAGCGTGGTGCAGCACCAAGCGCCCTTTTCGCCCGAGCCCGGCGCCTATGCGAGGGACGGACATGGACATGGACATGGTCACGGTCACTGACGCCGGCCTTTATCGGCTGTTGACCTGGCTGTCGCCGGCGTTTCCGGTCGGTGCCTACGCCTATTCCCACGGCATCGAGCGGGCGGTCGAGGAAGGGTTGATCGCCGATCGGGGATCGCTTCGCCGCTGGATCGCCGCCATCGTGCTCAGCGGTGCCGGCCAGCTCGACGCCGAATTTTTCCGCGCCGCCTGGCAGGCGGTGACGGACGATGACGAAGATGCGTTTCTACAGGCGGCGGGATGGGCCGATGCCATGCGGGCGACCCACGAGACCGCACTCGAAAGCGCCGCCCAGGGGCAGGCCTTCCTGGACGCGCTCTCGGCCGCCTGGCCGACGCCGGGGCTGGCGCACTGGATGGCGAAAGCGCCGCCCAGGGGCAGGCCTTCCTGGACGCGCTCTCGGCCGCCTGGCCGACGCCGGGGCTGGCGCACTGGATGGCGGCGCTCGCCAGGTCCAGCCGGGTGCCGGCTTACGCGGTCGTGGTCGGCGTAGCGGCGGCGCTCGCCGCGGTGCCGCTTCACCACGGGCTTCTTGCCTATCTCCACGCGATGGCCGCCAACCTGGTGTCCGCCGGGGTGCGGCTGGTGCCGCTCGGCCAGAGCGACGGGCAACGGGCGCTGGCCGGACTCGAGCCGGCCGTGCGCCGGGCGGCGGATCGGGCGATGACGACGCCGTTCGAGGCCATCGGCAGCGCCACGCCGATGGTCGATTGGACGTCTGTGCAGCACGAAACCCAGTACACGAGGTTGTTCCGGTCATGAGATCGCCTTTGCGCATCGGTATCGGCGGTCCGGTCGGTTCCGGCAAGACCGCCCTGATGGATTGGTTGTGCAAGCGTCTCCGCGACGACTACAGCATCGCCGCCATCACCAACGACATCTATACCCGCGAGGACGCTGAGTTCCTGACCCGCTCCGGGGCGCTGCCGCCCGAGCGCATCGCCGGCGTCGAGACCGGCGGCTGCCCGCACACGGCGATCCGCGAGGACGCGTCGATGAACCTCGCCGCCATCGCCGACATGGTCGTCCGCTTCCCCGGCCTCGACGCCATCCTGGTCGAATCCGGCGGCGACAACCTTGCCGCCACCTTCTCGCCCGAGCTCGCCGACATCACCCTGTACGTTATCGACGTCGCCGCCGGCGACAAGATCCCGCGCAAGGGCGGCCCCGGAATCACTCGCTCCGATCTTCTGGTCATCAACAAGATCGACCTGGCGCCTCTGGTCGGCGCCAGCCTTGAGGTCATGGAGCGGGACGCGAAAAGGATGCGCGGCACGCGGCCGTTCGTGTTCACCGATCTGAAGGCGGGAACAGGCGTCGACCGGATCGTCGACTTCATCGTCTCGGCCGGCGGCCTCGCGCCGCGCACGGCGGGTGGCCGCCGCCGCGCGGCGTCCTGAGGTGACGATAAATGGAACCCGGCTCGGGTTTCCCGATAGGCCTGCGGCGCGCTTTCGCCCGGCCGCCGGTGGGCGCAGCAGGATTGATTCCGTGATGAATTCCTGCAACAGTTTTGATTCCGCCAATCAAACTGGAAATTTATCAGGATCATGGCTCAGGGCGTCAGCGAGTATCTGACCACCAGGGAACTGGCTGAACTGCTCCGGATCAAGGAGCGCAAAGTCTACGATCTGGCGTCGTCGGGGGAGATCCCTTGCTCGAGGGCGATGGGAAAACTTCTGTTTCCCCGTCATGCCGTCGAGGCATGGCTGGCCGAGAGCAGCTCGGGGTATGCTCCGGCCGCCTCCATCCAGGGCCCGCCGGTGGTCCTCGGCAGTCACGATCCGCTTTTGGAGTGGGCGCTTCGCGAATCGCGGTGCGGGCTGGCGACGTTTTTCGACGGCAGCCTGGACGGGCTCGACCGCTTCGCCCGCGGCGAGGGCGTGGCCACCGGCCTCCATCTGTTCGACCCGGAAACCAGGAGCTGGAACGTCGCCGCGGTGCAGAGCCGTTTTGCCCGTCAGCGCATCGTGCTGGTTGAATTCGCATGGCGAGAGCGCGGCCTGATGGTCGCCGCCAAGAACGCGAAGAAGATTTCGGGTATCGCCGGCCTCAAAGGCATGCTCATGGTGTCACGCCAGCCCGAGGCCGGCAGTCAGCGTCTGTTCGAGCATCTTCTCGGCGAGGCCGGCCTGACGCCGAAGGACGTATCGTTCGCGGCGCCGGCCCGCAGCGAAACCGATGCCACCGTCGCCGTGCGCGAGGGCACGGCCGACGCGGCGTTCGGGCTGAAGGGCGTGGCCGCTCAGTTCGGGCTCGTCTTCGTGCCCATCGTCCGCGAGCGATTCGATCTTATGGTCGACAGGCGGGGGTGGTTCGAGCCGCCGATGCAGAAGTTCCTCGATTTCTGCCGGACTGACAGCTTCCGCTCCCGCGCTTCCAACCAGCACGGCTACGATGCGTCCGGTTTTGGCCGCGTTCATTTCAACGGCGCCTGAACGCGGCCGAGCCGACCGGCGGTCCTAGAATCCGCTCAACTGGACTTCCGCGATTTTGCGTTGGGGAAGAACAGCTGCCGGCCGGCGAGCTTGAAGTCGGCGATCGCCTTCTGCCCTTCCGAGCCGAGCAGCCAGTCGATGAAGGCCTGGCCTTCCTTGGCCTTCACCTTCGGATGCTTCTTCGGATTGACAAGCATGATTCCGTACTGATTGAACAGATCCTTGGCGCCCTCGACCTGGATCTTGAAATCGCCCTTGTTCTTGAAGCTGATCCAAGTGCCGCGGTCGGTCAGTACATAGGCGCCCATGCCGACGCCGGTGTTCAGCGCCGCCCCCATGCCGGAGCCGGCCTCGCGGTACCATTTGCCGCTGGCTTTTTTCGGATCGACGCCGGCGGCCTTCCAAAGCTGCAACTCAGCCTTGTGGGTGCCGGAGTTGTCGCCGCGCGAAACGAAGGGGGCCTGGGCGGCGGCGATCTTCTTGAAGGCCTCCTTGGCGTCCTTCATGCCACCGACTTTGGCCGGATCGGCGGGCGGGCCGACCACGATGTAGTCGTTATACATGAGGTCAAAACGCTCAACGCCCCAGCCATCCTTGACAAATTGCTCCTCGGCGGATTCGGCGTGCACCAACAGCACGTCGCCATCGCCATTGGCCGCGTTCTTGATCGCCTGCCCGGTGCCGACGGCAACCACGTGCACCTTGATCCCGGTCTTCTTCTCGAAGATCGGCAGCAGGTGCTTGTAGAGGCCGGAATTCTGGGTCGAGGTGGTCGATTGCACGATGATCGACTTTTCTTGGGCGAGCGACGGCGCCACCCAGGCGGCAAGCGCAATCAACGCCGTCGCGGTCAACGTCAATAACGTTCTTCTCGGCATCATTTCCTCCCTGTCGGTAATTGATTGATTAACGGACGATGCGGCCGGCGAGATAGTCCCGTGCCGGGCGCGAATCCGGGTTGTTGAAGAAACGGGCGGCCGGCGTGTGTTCGACGACCCGGCCACGGTGAATGAAGATGACCTCGTCGGCCAGGCGCCGCGCCTGGCCGAGACCGAGCCCGGATCGAGGCTCGAGGTCGGCTCGTCCAGGAACAGCACCTCCGGTTCGGTGGCCAGCGCACGCGCCAGCGCCAGGCGTTGCTGTTCGCCGCCCGAAAGCAGGCGGGCCGGCTGCTGGGCGTTGGCCGCAAGCCCGGCAAGATCGAGAATTTCGAGCCGGCGGTCGTCCGAATCGGCGCCGCGCAGACGCAGCACGAAGCCGATGTTGTCGGCAACCGAGCGGCGCAACAGCACCGGCCGCTGGAACACCATCGCCTGCCGCTTGCGGACTTCCTCGCCGATCGGCCGCCCGGCCCACGACACGGTGCCGGCGGTGGGCACGATCAAGCCATGCAGAAGCCGGAGCAGCAGGCTCTTGCCGGCGCCGT
This sequence comes from Rhodospirillales bacterium, assembly GCA_016187325.1. Lineage (GTDB taxonomy): Bacteria > Pseudomonadota > Alphaproteobacteria > Rhodospirillales > Casp-alpha2 > JACPJY01. Next base: position 7,277 of record JACPJY010000241.1, read on the forward strand.
TGGGACCCATCACGACGGTGAGTGGGCCAGATTCTATTTGCAGATCGATGCCGTCGATCAGCCGCTTGCCGCCGGCTTCGAACACCAGTCCCTTCGTTTCCGCCGGCAGGATGGCGCCGGATGCGGCGTCGGCGCCAATGCGGTCGATCACGGTCGCCGCTGCGTCACGCATAGGCGTATCGCGCCGCGGTGGCGCGCCGCGACATCACGGCGGCGTTTACGGAGACAGCAAGCGTCATCAATACGATGCCGAGTGCCAGCGCCAACGCCAGGTCGCCCTTGGACGTCTCCAGCGCGATCGCCGTCGTCATAATCCGGGTCAGGTGGTCGATGTTGCCGCCGACGATGATGACGGCGCCGACTTCCGAGATGGAACGGCCGAAGCCGGCCAGGGCCACGGTCATCAAGCTGTAGCGCGCATCCCAGATCAGCGCCCGGATGGCCGCCGCCGGTGGCACGCAAAGCGAGCGGAATTGTTCGGCGTATTCGTTGTGCAGGTCCTCGATTACCTGACGCGACAAGGCGGCGACGATGGGCGTGATCAGAATCGTCTGGGCGATGATCATCGCCGTCGGCGTGTAGAGAAGTTGCATCCAGCCGAGCGGCCCGGCGTTCGACAGCAGCAGGTAGACGAGCAGCCCGATCACCACCGGCGGCATGCCCATCAGCGAATTGAAGCCGACGATCAGGGCGTGTCGGCCCGCAAAGCGGCCGATGCCAAGCGCGGCACCCACCGGCAGGCCGATCAGGCATGAGATGGCGACGGACGACGCGCTGACGCGCAGCGACAGCCCGATGATCTCCACCAGGTTCGCATCGGCGGTCAGCACGAGGCCGAGGGCCAGATCAAACGCCTGCCCGAAATCCTGCATTTTTCACCCTTTTTCACTCTTTAACTATTGATGTGCATAATTTTGCATTATTTCCGTATTTGCGGCAACCGTGCAATTTATGGAAAGTTGCGTCGGTACAAGGGGGGACACGGGCGGCTTTGGCCCGATGCCTGAGCGGGCATCTCGACGGTGCCCATTCTACTTTATAGTGTAGTGATTGGCGGCCCAGTGCTTTCGGGGGGGCAGGGCATGCGGTTGAACCGGCTGATCGGCGAAATTTCCGGCGCCTTTGCAGACCTCGGCACGTTCCTGCCGCTGGTTGTTGGCGTCCTCGCGGTGCGTGGCTTCGACCCGACCGGCGTGCTGGTCGGGTTCGGTCTGTTCGCGCTCGCCACGGCCGCGATCTACCGCCGGCCGGTCCCGGTGCAGCCGATGAAGGCGGTCGCCGCGGTGGTCATCGCTGCTGGTCTTTCGCCGGCGGCGGTCGCGGCGAGCGGCCTGATCATGGGCCTAGTGCTCGCCGTGCTCGCGGCTTCCGGCGTCATCGGCCGGCTGGAGCGGCTGATACCGCAATCGGTGCTGTTGGGAATCCAGCTCGGCATCGGCGCCCACTTGGCCCTCGTGGGCTTCGCGCATGTCGCCGCCGATCCGCTGACCGGCGGCTTTGCCCTCGCCCTGTTGGTGGTCTTGCTGTTGACGCCGTTGCGGGCGCTCGCCTGCCTGCTGCTGTTGGCGCTAGTCGTCGCTTGGCAGGCGGCCGGCGGCGG
>JACPJY010000242.1 GCA_016187325.1 Rhodospirillales bacterium
TGGGACAAGGTCCTGGACGATTCCCGAAAGCCTTTTTACCGCTGGTTCCGGGGCGGCCGGCTCAACACCTGCTACAACGCCCTCGATCGCCATGTCGAGGAAGGCCGCGCCGACCAGGTAGCGTTGATCTACGATTCACCGGTCACCGGCAACACGGTCAAGAAATTCACCTACCGCCAACTCAGGGACGAAGTCGCCCGGTTCGCCGGTGCATTGGTCAAATACGGCGTCGGCAAGGGCGACCGCGTCATCATCTACATGCCGATGGTGCCAGAGGCCGCCATCGCCATGTTGGCGTGCGCGCGCATCGGTGCCGTCCATTCGGTGGTGTTCGGCGGCTTCGCCGCCAACGAGCTCGCGATCCGCATCAACGACGCCAAGCCGAAGCTGATGATCTCCGCCTCCTGCGGCGTCGAGGTCAACCAGGTGATCGAGTACATGCCACTCCTGAGCGGCGGCATCAAGCTTGCTAAGCATAAGCCCGAAAAGTGCATCATCCTGCAGCGTCCACAGGCCAAGGCAGAGCTGACCAAGGGCCGCGACGTCGACTGGCAGGACGCGATCAAGGACGCGAAGCCGGCAGACTGCGTGCCGGTTGAGGCCACCGATCCGCTCTACATCCTCTACACGTCGGGTACCACCGGCCAGCCCAAGGGCGTGGTGCGCGACAACGGCGGCCACTCGGTGGCGCTGAAATGGTCGATGAAATACATCTACGGCGCCGAGCCGGGCGACGTCTACTGGGCGGCTTCGGACGTCGGCTGGGTGGTCGGCCACTCCTACATCGTTTATGCGCCGCTGCTGCACGGCTGCACCACCATCCTTTACGAAGGCAAGCCCGTCGGCACTCCCGACGCCGGCGCCTTTTGGCGCGTCATCAGCCAGCACAAGGTGAAGGTTCTGTTCACGGCACCGACGGCGTTCCGCGCCATCAAGCGCGACGACCCGGACGGCAAGCTGATGAAAAAATACGACCTCAAGAACTTCAAGTACCTATTCCTGGCCGGCGAGCGTACCGACCCGGACACGCTGACCACTGGTGGCAGACCGAGACCGGCTGGGCGATTGCCGCCAACTGCGTCGGCCTGCACAAGTTCCCGGTCAAGCCAGGCTCGCCGACCAAAGCGGCGCCCGGCTATGACGTGCAGGTGCTGGATTCCAAGGCGCGGCCGGTGAAGCCCGGCGACATCGGCGCCATCTGCGTCAAGCTGCCACTGCCGCCGTCGTGCCTGCCGACGCTGTGGAACGCCGACGACCGCTTCATCGAGTCGTATCTCAAGGAGTTCCCCGGCTACTACAAGACCGCCGATGCCGGCTACAAGGACGAGGACGGCTACCTGTTCATCATGGCCCGCACCGACGACATCATCAATGTTGCCGGCCACCGGCTTTCGACTGGCGGCATGGAAGAGGTGCTGGCTTCGCACCCCGACGTCGCCGAGTGCGCCGTCATCGGTGTCGCCGACCAGCTGAAGGGGCAGTTGCCGGTCGGCTTCCTGGTTCTCAAGGCCGGTGTCAAGAAGCCGTCGCAGGACATCGTCAAAGAGGTCGTCGGCATGGTCCGAGACCGTATCGGCCCGGTCGCCGCCTTCAAGCAGGCCACCGTCGTCGACCGTCTGCCGAAGACACGCTCGGGCAAAATCCTGCGCGGCACCATGCAGAAGATCGCCGACAACGAGCAATATAAGGTGCCTGCCACCATCGACGATCCGGCAATCCTCGGCGAGATTACCAAAGCGCTGGAAGGGATCGGCTACGCCGGGGCGCGCAAGAACTGATGCCGCTGACCGGAAAGGTGGTGGTCGTCACCGGCGCTGCCCAGGGCATCGGGTTCGCCTGTGCTCGCCGTTTCGCTGCCGAGAAGACGAAGGTGATGATCGCGGACATCAATGAAAAGGCCGGCGAGGCTGCCGCCCAAGGCATCCGCGACATCGGCGGCGAGGCCTGGTTCGAGGCCTGCGACGTCGGCGACAGCGCCCGGGTCAACGCACTGATCGCCGCCGCGGTCGCCAAGTATGGCGGCCTCGACGTGCTAATCAACAACGCCGCGATCCTCGATACCGCCGACTTCCTCGACATCCGCGAGGCGGATTGGGACCGGGTGGTACGGGTCAACCTGAAAGGCTATTTCCTGTGCGCCCAGGCCGCTGCCCGGCAGATGGTCGCACAGGGACGCGGAGGCGCGATCATCAACATGTCATCGATCAACGCCGTCGTCGCCATCCCCAACGTCGCCGCCTACGTCGCCTGCAAGGGCGCCGTCAACCAGCTGACAAAGACCATGGCGCTGGCGCTCGCCGATAAAAGCATCCGGGTCAACGGCATCGGCCCCGGCACCATCCTCACCGACATGGCGCGCCAGGTAATGATCGACGACGCGGCGCGGCGCACGATTCTCTCGCGCACGCCGCTCGGCCGGCCAGGCGAGCCGGACGAGATCGCCGCCGTCGCCGTGTTCCTGGCGAGCGAGGAATCGAACTACATCACCGGCCAGACCATCTATGCCGACGGCGGCCGGCTAGGCCTCAACTACACGGTGCCGATCAAGGACTAGCGGGTGGCCCGCCGCTCATCCCCTCGGCGCCATGAACGTCTCGTAGAGGATCAGCAGCACCATCTCGATCACGATCAGAATGACGATATACCACTCGACGCGCAGCGTGCGCCGGTTCTGCAGCAGATCGAGCGACGTGGCGGCGGTACGCGAGATCAGATCCAGCTTTCGGTCAAGCGCGCGGGCGCGGTCATTCAACTCGAATTCGTCCTGCAGGCGGGCGTAAAGGCGCTCCAGCTCCGGGTGGTCCCACAGCAAGTCCGGCTTCTCCGCGACCTCGACGCGACCGACCATCTTGTGTTGCATCAGCAGCACGTCGCCAATCTGGCGCAACAACGCGCGTCCTTCGCGGCCGGTGTGGCCGCGCCGGCCGAGCGACCGCGCCAAGGGCTCAATGCGGTCGAACACCGAGGCAAGCAGTTTCTCGTAGAACGCCAGGACCACGCTCTTGGCCAGCACGGTGGCGACGATCTGCAGCCGTTCGACCGTGATCTCAGAAAGATAGATGGTGCCGCCGGCATCGACCGGTCCTTCATCGCCGGCACGTAACGACACCGTCGCCGTCTCGGCATCCCAATCGTTATAGGGTTCGGTGACGAAGGGCCGCAGGGCCTCGATTAACGCGGCCTCATCGTCCGGGCTCATGTTGAAAAGAACGACCGCTCCGTAGCGCAGAACCGCCGCTGCCCGATTGTTGCCAGCGCGCACCAGCATTGGCCCGGTCGCTAGGCGGTCCGCCTGGCCGAAGGCGCGGACATCAATCCGTTCGCCGATCAGCAAGGCGCGGATGGGGATGGTCTTGGTCTTGGAAAGCAGCGTCTCGATCATGGCCATGGCCGCGCGGCGCACGGCGGCGGTCCTTCCCGGCGGTCGCCACGGGCCGGTGGGCCCGTCGTCAGCCGCCGGAAGCGGGCGTACCTCCCTGGCCGCCTTCATCGGGCTTGTCGGCATCGGGCGCCGACTCCGGGGCAGCGGCCGCCGGCGCATCGGGCGCCGGAGGTTCGGTGGGCGGCTGGAATACCGCATCCGACATCCGCAACACCTCGGGCGTCTCGGGAGTAGACGGTTGCGGGGTGGGCGTTTCGGGGGCGGGCGCCGTTGCCGGGCCGGCGGCGGCCGCCGCGGCCGCGGCCGCTTCGGCCGCCAACCTTTCGGCGCGCGCCTTGGCCTTTTCTTCGCGGGCTGCCTTGTTGCGGGCGCGGGCGCGCGCCAGCGTCACCGCCCGGTCGAGGTCGGTGGCCGAGCACAGCCCGAGGCCGACTGGGTTCTGCGGCTTGATGTTGGTCATGTTCCAGTGGGTGCGCTGGCGGATGGCATTGATGGTCGGCTTGGTGGTGCCAATCAGTTTCGAGATCTGGGCATCGGCGAGTTCCGGGTGGTTGCGTAACAGCCAAGCGATGGCGTCAGGTCGATCCTGACGCTTCGAGACCGGCGTGTAGCGGGCGCCCTTGGCGCGCGCCTTCGGCTGCGGGATGGTCGGCTTGGCCATCTTCAGGCGCGCCTTCGGGTCAACTAGGCAGCGGTCGATCTCCTCCTGGGTCAGCTCGCCAGCGGTGATCGGATCGAGACCCTGCATTCCCGCCGCTACCTCGCCGTCGGCAATGGCCTGTACCTCGAGCTGGTGCAGCCCACAGAAGTCGGCGATCTGGTCGAACGACAAGGCGGTATTCTCGACGAGCCAAACAGCCGTCGCCTTTGGCATCAGAGGATGCGGCATCATGTTGTTCCTGTTCCGAAAAACCGGCGGTTTGCCGCCGGCGAGGCGGAAACCTTGAAATCGGCCCCTTTTATAACCTTTGGCCACCCGCCGGGTCAAACGCGCCTGCGGGTGGTCACGGGGTGAGGATGATTTTTCCGATATGGCGGCTCGATTCCATCAACCGGTGGGCCTCGGCCGCCTCGGCCAGCGGGAAAGTGGCGTGGATTACCGGCTTGATCTCGCCCTTGGCGATCAGCGGCCAGGCGTGCTCGCGCAGCGCGCGCGCGATCTCGCCCTTGCGCTCGACCGACTGCGGCCTGAGCGTCGCCCCGGTCAGGGTCAGGCGCTTCAGCATCATCGGCATGAAGTTGACCTCGGCGGTCGAGCCGCCGAGGAAGGCGATCGAGACGTGGCGGCCGTCGATAGCCATGGCCTTGATGTTGCGCGGGATGTAGTCGCCGCCGACCATGTCGAGCACGACGTCGACACCGCGGCCGCCGGTGAATTCCTTGACCGCCTCGACGAAGTCCTCGTCCTTGTAGTTGACCGCGCGCTCGGCGCCCAGTTCCTCGCATACCCGGCACTTCTCGGCGCTGCCGGCGGTGGCGATCACCCGCGCCCCACGTTTGGCGGCAAGCTGGATCGCCGTGGTGCCAATGCCGCTGGAGCCGCCGTGCACCAGCAGCGTCTCGCCGGCCTCCAGATGCGCGCGGTCGTAAAGGTTGCTCCACACGGTGAAGAACGTCTCCGGCAGCGCCGCCGCCTCGACCATGCCGAGCTTACCCGGGATCGGCAGGCACTGGAGTGCCGGCGCCGTCACGTACTCGGCATAGCCGCCGCCGGCCACCAGCGCACACAGCGTGTCGCCGACCTTCCAGGCCTTGACGTCGGTGCCGAGCGCCGCTACCTCGCCCGCGACCTCGAGGCCGGGAATGTCGGTGACGCCCGGCGGCGGCGCATAGCGGCCAATGCGCTGCGAGACGTCGGGGCGGTTGACGCCGGCGGCGCGGACCCGGATCAGCACTTCGCCGCCGGCCGGTTTAGGCACCGGCCGGCGGGTCGGTTTAAGCACCTCGGGCCCGCCCGGCTCGACGATCTCAATGCAGTTCATGGTCTCAGGGATGGTCGGCTTGGGCATCGCGCTCTCGCTTGTTGGTTGGCGCCCGTCAATAGTATGTTGCGCGGACCGTGACAAGCCCCCGCGGAACCAACTTGAAGGACCAGCACACGGGGGATGGAAAGGAGGCCCGAAATGGACATCGACGACCTGGAGCCGCAAAAACAGAAACCGGCGCCCAAGAACCTCGAGGTGATGTCCATCGCGGCGCTCAAGGAATACATCGGCGAACTGGAAGCCGAGATCACCCGCGTCCGCGAGGCGATCGCCGGCAAGGAAAAGGCGCGCAACGGCGCCGACAGGTTCTTCAAGACCTGAACGGGAAGCCGCCCGGCGCGGAAGCCTTAAGGCGCGGCCGGCGGCTGTGCCCGCCGCTTGGCCATGAACAACAGCCAGCCGACGGGCCCCAAAAACAGCACGATCACCAGCCATCCCACCCGGGGACTGAACGGACAGCGCGTTTCCTTGGGCGCCCGCCACGGGCCCAACGCTGGCGACAGCACCACATGCAGCAGCGGCAGCAGGAAGCTGATGATGATCAACCAGGCGATGACGACGGAGCTCACGGGCGCGGTTCCTCCGTGATGGCGGGAGGCCGATGAGCATACCACGGATCACCGGGCCGGCCATGGCCGGGCGGGTCGCCTATCGGAAACCGCCGACAATCTTCCTGCCATTAAGAAATAATTAAGTGCTGCCCGCTAGCATGCGGAGTTGGATGATCGCAAAGGTCATCCATTCAACTTCGACGCCTCCCTGTTGAACTCGCCGCCCCCTCCGGGGGCGGCGCTTTTTATCCGGCATCGGCGTTCCCGGCCTAGGTATTGCTTCCGGCCGATTGAGGCGAGTCGCCGCTTGACCGGCGGGTCCGCGCTTGGGTAAGGTCATCGAGGGAAAAGTTCGCAGGCGAGTTTGACAGGTTGAGGCTTCAAAAATAGAACGGGGGCTGCCGAATTCCGGCGGCCCCCAAAATTTTTGACACCAAGAATTTCGACAACCACCGGCGCCCCTTGAGATGAGTCAGGACCAAACTGAGACCCGCGACCGATACCGCCATTTCCTCGGCATCCAGACCCGGTGGTCGGACAACGACATCTACGGCCACGTCAACAATGTGACCTACTATTCGTATTTCGACACGGTGGTGAACTGCTTCCTGATCACCGAGGGCGGGCTCGACATCCGGGACGGTAGAGTGATCGGCGTCGCCGTTGAGACCATGTGCCGATTCAAGAAGCCGATCGCCTACCCCGAAGCGATCGAGGCCGGCTTGCGGACCGCCAAGCTCGGCAACTCCTCGGTCCGTTACGAAATCGGCATCTTCCGCAAGGGCGAGGACGAGGCGGCGGCGTCAGGCCATTTCGTGCACGTGTTCGTGGACAGGACCACCAACGCGCCGGTGCCGATCCCGGCGCCCATTCGCAAGGCGCTGGAACGGATCAAGACGCCTGGGCGGATGGAGCAAAGGGAGCGATCGTGAAGACCGATCCGAGCAAGCAAAGCCGCGACAATTTCCCCTATCGGATGTCGATCCCGACCCGCTGGGGCGACAACGACATGCTCGGCCACGTCAACAACGTTCTGTTCTACCGTTATTTCGAGGCGGTAGTGGTGCGCTTCCAGATGCAGGAGGCGGGCGTCGATTGGGTCACTGACCGCATTTCACCACAGGCGGTGGAGACGCTGTGTCGATTCCACCGGCCGCTCAGCTTCCCCGAGACCGTGGAGGCTGGGCTCAAGGTCGAGCGCATCGGCAACTCCAGCGTCACCTTCGCCATCGCGCTGTTCGGCGAGGGGCACGAAACGCCGGCGGCGACGGGGCATTTCATCCACGTCTTCGTCAATTCTAAAACCCTGAAATCGCAGCCGATCCCGGCCCAGGCGCGCCGAGCATACGAGAAATTCCGCTGAAACAGGAAGGGGCGCGGCCCGGGGAAGGACCCGGGCGCGCCCCTTGCCGCGGAGCCGCGTCTGGCGGCGCTACGCCGCCTTGTCTTCGATGCGCGAACCGACATCCTTGGTCGCGATGGCGATCTTGCGCGGCTTCTTCTCTTCGGGAACCTCGCGCAAGAGATCAACGCTGAGCAAGCCGTTCACCAGCGAGCTGCCCATCACCTTGATGTCATCCGCGAGCTGAAAGCGGCGCTCGAACGGGCGGCCCGCGATGCCGCGGTGCAGATAGGTCGTCTCTTTGTCTTCGCCGTTCAGGCGACCGGAGACAACGAGCGTGTTGTCGGTCACCGTGACGTCGAGTTCGTTGTCGCTGAACCCGGCGACGGCGAGCGAAATCCGGTAACCTTCCTCGCTCACCTGGACGATGTTGTAGGGCGGGTACGAATTGGTCGAGGGATCCGTTTGCACCGCCGCGTCCAGCAAGCACTGCATGTGGTCGAAGCCGACGGAATGGCGGAACAGGGGAGAGAAATCGATAGTACGCATAGCCATATCCTCCAAAAAAGAAGCTACATGGTTGTGAACGGGGGACCCTAAGATCGAGGCGCACCCCGGCTGACGGCTGATATAGGAAGGCGGCCCGCCGCTCTGCAAGGGGACGGGCAATCTTCGACTGGTTTCCGGGGTGAGGGGGCGCCCGGCAAGCCGCCCCCGGGGTACCTAAACCGGCTTCGCGCCTTGCGCCGCCGGCTGATGCTGTTGTGTCGGCGCGAAATTGCGGGCTTGCCCCTGCGCGCCGCCGGCCGCAGCTTGGGAGGCTGCCGCCTCGTTCCACATCACTTCGTAGAGGATGACGTCGTCGCCGAAGCCCTTCATCGGGAAGCCACCGCGGTTGATGAACTTGTAGGTCTTGCCCGCGCAAATGCCGCGCACGATTTCTGAGACGAAGATCTGATCGGCCTTGGCCTTGTCGACGATGCGGGCCGACAGCTGCACCGTGGTCCCGAACAGGTCGTTGTCCTCGGCGATCGGCTCGCCGGCGTTGAGGCCGATCTTTAGGTGCAGCGGCAGATTGGGGTTGTGCTGGTTGTGGGCCGCGACCTCGCGCTGCATCTGGATCGCCGCGTCGACGCCGTCGGAGGTCTTGGCGAACGACGCCATGATGCCGTCGCCGGTGTGCTTGATCTCCTTGCCGGCGTTTGCACTGAGCGCTTCGCGGACGATGCGGTTGTGGGCGCGCACCACCTGCTGGGCGCCGGCATCGCCGAGCGTCTGGGTCATTGCCGTCGAACCGGCGATATCGGTGAACAGCACGGTGACCGGTCCGGCCTGGGCTTCCCGCTGCTTCGGCTTGTTCCACTCGGTGAGAGCGGATTCCAGGAGCTTCGGCGCCGCGGTTTCGTCGGTGGCATATATGTTCATGGCGTTGCGCCCGGCCTGGAACATCTGCATGTATCGGGCATCCGCCATCAGGTATTCCTCGTAACGGTCGGCGAACGACGCAGCATGGGACTTCTTGAAGCCCATCACCTGCACGCCTTCGCCGAGGATCCGCGACCGCGATAGCACGTCCAGCCCCTTGTTTTGGGCCAGCACCTCGCATGCGCCAGCGAGGAACAGGTTGACGCCGAACTTATTGAAGTTGTCCAGCTTCTTCTTGTCTATGGTGCCGCCGAGGCCCTTCGAGAGGAAGCTCATCACGTATGTCTTTTGTTGTTGGGCCTGCGGCGATAGCGGCGGCGGTTCTACCTCCGCGGCCGGCTTTGCCTGTGTCTGGGCATCGAGGACGAAGCCGCGGGCGGTGGCCTTTTCCTCCTCGGCGGGTTTTTCCTTGCCCTTGTTGAGTTCCGCCTGCAGGCGTTCGCTGACTGCCTGATCCTCGGCGGCCTTGGCGGCCTCGTCGAGTTTGTACTCGCCGACGCCTTTCATCGCCTCGTCGAGCCTATCGAGTGCGTCCGTCGTCGGCGTCGGCTGGGCGGTGGCCGGCGCGGCCGGCTTCTTAGCCGCCGCCGGCTTCTGGGCGGCTGGCCTCGCCGTGGCCGTGCCCGAGAAGAACCCGCTGCGGCGGCGCGACGTATCCAGGCTTTCGCCCTTCATCACCGTGATCGCCATGGCGGCGGCACTGGTCAGGAAGGTGAAAATGAAAACGCCGATCAGCATGTTGGATTCGGCGTTGCCGACCATGCGAACGCCGAACAGCTTGGTGCCGCCGAACAATTCGGCCGCCAACCACGCGAACATCGCCGCCAGGCAGAGGCTGAACAGCACCACCAGCAGCAGCTTGACGACGATGGTGGTCAGTGACGAGCCCTTTTTCCTCTTGCCCTTTTTCGCCCGCTTGGACGCGGCGCGCGCCGGTGCGGCGTCGAAATCGTCGCCCTCGTCCTCCCCCTCGTCGTGGTGTCGGAGCCAGGTCTCTTCGCGGTGCATCGGACCCGAATGGCCGCCCGAGACCTTTTCGGCTTCCTGGGCAACCGTGCTCTTCATGCCGGCGCTCTTGTAGACAATGAACTCGTTGTGGAAGCCCTGGTCGGTGTCGTAGACCTCCTTGATGACCTTCACCGCCTCGACGTTGGGCAACTGGTCGAGCTGCTTGGCCTCCTCGACGGCGCCGTCCTTTTGATGGCCGGCGAAGCGGGCGTGGATGCTCCATCGACCATGTTGCTGGACCTGCACCTCGTAGTTGACTTGCTGGACCATTGATTCCTCGACCAACAGAAACGCTTGACGGCCCGCGTTGTCCGGCTCGCCTTTAACCTCGGCTAGATGGTAAACGCGTCAGCTTTCCTTAATCAACCGACGTAGAATCCTCCTCAGCTAGATCATCATCACTAAACACTGCATCTTATCAAATGCTTAATTGTCGGGCAAATTTACGGTTGAGGATGACTGCGAGCCTACTCACGCGCTCTCATGAGACCCTGGCCGTCTTGCCGCGTTAACCAAAAACGAAACGGCGCCGAGTCATTCCCGGCGCCTACGCATTTATAGTAACCGTCGTCTTTGATAAACCGGCGGTTGTCGCCCGCTGGCTCTAGCTCTTCAGGCCGAAGTCCTTGAAGCGCTTTTTGAATTTCGCCAACTGGCCGCCGCTGTCCACCAACCTGTGAATGCCCGTCCAAGCAGGGTGGGTCTTCGGGTCGATGTCGAGGCGCATCGTCTCGCCCGGCTGGCCCCAGGTCGAACGTGTCTTGTAAGTGGTGCCGTCGGTCATCTGGACGGTGATCTCGTGATAATCGGGGTGCGTGTCTTTTTTCATGGCTCAAGGGCTCCACCTTTGACGGCGCTCTATATAAGGGAACCGGCCGGACGGTTCAAGGCCGCCTTGGGGCGCCGCGGCCGCTGCCCGGCTTGGCCGCCCCGGCGGCCGGCCGGTCGAGGGCCTTCAGCGCATGGAGGCCAAGCCCAACCACCACCGCCATCACCAGGGCGCCACCAAAATACGGCCAGTCACGGCCGAGCGTCTCGAACAACAGCCCGGCCCAGGCGGGACCGAGGAAGCGGGCCATGGTCGCCGCCGACCGGGTCACCCCCATGATGCCGCCCTGCTCGTCGTCGCCGACCTGCAGCGAGATCAGGCCGGTGAGCGACGGCGAGACGACGCTGAAGCCGTAGCCGGCGACCACCATCGCCACCAGCAGCAAGGGCAGGCCGTGGCTGAACGGGATCAGCAGCACGCCGACGGCCAGCGCCGTCGCCCCCTGGACGATCAGCCGCGCCTCGCCGAACCGTCTCGCCAGGGGCCCTATCAGGCCACCCTGGATCACGGCACTGAGCAAACCGACGAATGCAAACAGATAGCCGTTCTGCTCCGGCCCCCAACCGAACTGGCGCCGCGACCACATGGCGAACGTCGACTCGAGTCCGGCGAAAACGAAAGTGGCGAGGAACGTCAGCACGATCAACAAGCCGACGTTCGGCCGCTACAACACCCGGCGGAACGTCGCCAGCGGCGGCTGCCGCGGCGTCTCGGCCAGGCGCCGGCGGATATCCGCCGCCAGCGATTCCTTAAGCGTCACCAGTGCCACCAACAGCGCCGCCGTCGACATCGCCGCGGCCGCGAACGCCGGGGTGTGGAAATCGGCGTGCACCGGGTCGGCGCCGGCCAGCAACCCGCCAATCGCGGGCCCGGCGATGAAGCCGAGCCCGAAGGCGGCGCCGATCATCCCCATTCCCTTCGCGCGGTCCTGGCGCGACGTGACGTCGGCGACGTAGGCGAACGCGGTCGAGATGTTGCCGGCCATGAAGCCACCGACGGCGCGGGCAGCGAACAGCATCCACAGGCTCTCCGCCAGGCCGAGCCAGACGTAAGCGGTTGCCGCGCCGGCGAGGCTGACCAGCAGCACCGGCCGCCTCCCGATGCGGTCGCTGAGCCGTCCCCAAAACGGCGCCGCCACGAACTGGGTGAACGAATAGGTCGCCATCAACAGCCCGACCGTCGCCGGCGTCGCTTGGTGGAACTCGCCGTAGAACGGCAACAGCGGAATGATGATGCCGAAGCCGACGAGGTCGATGAAGACGATGAAGAACAGGATCGGCATGAGTGTCCGGACCGGCCCGGCGCCGCTTGGCGGCGCCGTCGGGCGCCCGCGGTCGCGGCCTCAGCGTTCGGTCAGTTTCAGTTCGATGCGCCGGTTGCGGCGCTTGGCGATCTCGTCGTTGCCGGCGTCTAGCGGCTGGTATTCGCCGAAGCCGGTGGCGGCGAGGCGGTCGGGCGACAGACCCTCGTCCATCAGGAACCGGATCACCGAGATGGCGCGCGCCGACGATAGCTCCCAATTGGACGGGAATCGCGGCGTGCTGATCGGATCCTTGTCGGTATGTCCATCGACGCGCAGCACCCAGTCGATGTCGGCCGGAATCTTGGCGGAAATCTGCCGTAGTGTCTGCGCTAGGCGCTTGATCTGCGCCTTGCCGGCGTCGCCGATATCGGCAGATCCCTTGGCGAACAGCACCTCGGACTGGAACACGAAACGATCGCCGACAATGCGCATGTCCGGCTGGTCGCCGAGCACCTCGCGCAGACGGCCGAAGAATTCCGACCGGTAGCGGCTGAGCTGCTGCACCTTGCCGGCCAGCGCCGCGTTCAGGCGTGCGCCCAGGGTCTGGATCTCCACTTTCTGTTCGCGAGCCAACTTCTCCGACGCATCGAGGGCCGCCGACACCTTCTCGAGCGTTTCGCGGAGCGCCGCCATCTGCTTGTTCAACAACGCCACCTGGGCGCGCGCGCTTTGTGAAATTTCGCGCTCGGCCAACAGCTTCTTGCCGGATTCCGCGAGCTTACCGCCGAGCTCGGCGACCTTCGCCTGTAACTCCTCGCGCAGCGCCTTCAGCGCCGCGATGTCCTGCTGCAGGCCAGCGAGTTCCTGCACCTGGGCCGCGATCTTCGCTTGGTCGGTCTCGATGGTTTTCAGCGCGCCGGCAAGCCTCTGTCCCGTCTCCTCGGCTTGGCGGCGTAACGCCGCCACGGTGGTCTTCAGACCGTCGCGCAGCGCCACCGAGATCTGCAGCTCCTGCGACAGCTGCGAGATGTTCTTGCGCAGATCGTCCGACGCCCGCCGTTCCAGCGATAATAAGTCGGCCAGCTCGTTGACCTGGTTCTGCAGACGGACAAGCGCTTGGTCGCGCCCCGACAGCGCCTGGCTCAGGAAGGACTGCGCCAACACGAACACCATCAGCAGGAACATGATGACCATCAGAAGCGTCGCGAGCGCGTCGACGAACCCGGGCCAAATGTTGGTGGCCCGTTGTCTGCGGTCGGCGAGGGTGGCCATCGGAGGGAGTCCGCCTCGGTGTCAGCGGTCGCCGCCGCCGCCGGCGGCGATGGTGCGGGCGAGCAGCTTGATCTCGCTCCGCAGCTGCTGGATCAAATCTTCGCGGCCGCTGCTCAAGTCCGCCGTCAGGCGCGTCAGGTGGACGTCGAGGTTGCGAATATGGGTGCGGGTCGCGTCGTCGACGCCGACCGACGAGCCGGCGGCCAACTGAGCGAGGATCGGCTTCATCTCCACTTGCGTCTCAGCCATGCTTTTCATCAGCGTTTGCTCGGTGCGCATGTGGTCGGTCAGTGTCTCCAGCTTGTTGCCGAGCGCCATCAGGCTGTTGCTGACTGCAATCCGGTTTTCCTCGCCACGGGTGATGGTGCGTTGCAGGTTCTCCAGGCTTTCAGCCGTCTGCTCGAGCAACGCCTGCACGTAGGCCGGGATCGGCTGGTCGCCCTCGGCGACGAGCACGCCGGTGGCCAGCCTGGTCATGCTGGACAGCCATTCCTCGAGGTCGTTGTAGAAGCGGTTCTGCGCTTGGTTGGCCTGCAGATCGAGGAAGCCCAAGGCCAGCGAACCGGCAAGCCCGAACAGCGACGACGAGAACGCCGTTCCCATGCCCGCCATCGGCGCCTGCAGGCCGCGCTTGAGGTCGGCGAACACCTTGGTCATGTCGCCGCCCTCGACGGTAAGACCGCTGATGACGCTGCCGATCGAGCCGATGGTCTGCAGCAACCCCCAGAAGGTACCGAGCAGGCCGAGGAAGATCAAAAGCCCAATGGTGTAGCGCGAGATGTCGCGGGACTCGTCCAGCCGCGAAAGGATGCCGTCGAGCAGCGACCGCATCGCTAACGTCGACAGGCTGAGCCGGTCGCGGTGATCGCCGACCATGGTCGCCATCGGCGCCAGCAGCTTCGGCTGCTCGGCGTCGGACAGCGGCGCGCTTTTCTGCCGGAAGTTCTCGATCCAGGCGACTTCCGGGTACAGCATCAGCACCTGGCGGAAGTTGTAGATGATGCCGAGCAACAGCACGCCGATGATCAATCCGTTCAACGGCGCGTTGGTCATGAACGCGCTGTGCAGCGGCACGATCAACACGCCGCACAGCACGGCGACGGCAACCAGAAACACGGTCATCCGTATCAGGTATTTTCGCGGCCGGGTCATGGCGGCAACTTCCCTACGAATTCACGCTTGTTGATGGGCTGATCGGTGGATTGCCGGGAACCCACGATCGCGAGCGCCGATCATCGTTCGACGATGTTCACGTCGACCCTGTTGAGCGGCTCTTCTGCGGTCTTGTCGCCGAGCGCGCGGACGTCTATGCGGGTGCTGCGGACGCCGCTCTCGATCAGGAACGACCGCACCGACAGCGCGCGCGACAGTGACAGCCGGCGGGCCTTGCTGGGCGACAGGTCCTTGCCGCCGGCGTAGGCCATCAGTTGCAGCCGCAGGTTCTCGTTCTCCTTGAGCTGCTTCGCGAGCGTCGTCAGCCCGTCCTTGGCCGCGTCCGGCAGCTTCGAGACATCGGCCGCGAACGCCACCTGCAGCGCACGGCCCTCCTTCATGACGGCGGCAGGCGGCGACGCCGCCTGTTCGGTCTTCACCGATCGCGGCTTGGCGGCGGGCGGCGTGGCGGGAGCAGGCGCGGCGGCGGTCTTGGCCGCGGGCTCGGGCTTCTTCTCGGGCTGGGTGGCGGCCGGCGGCGGCGCCAGCGGCACGCCCTTGACCGTTGGCTCGGCCGGCATCGCCGGTGCCGGCGGCGGCGCGGTCAAAGGTGCCGGCGGCGCACTGGCGATGGTTTTCTCGGCGGGTTTCGCGGACGCCGGCTTCTTGGCCGGCGTGGTCTTGGCGGCCGGTGCGGCGGCAGACTTCTTAGGCGCCGCCGACGGCGGCTTCAAGGTGATGCGCTCGCCGCCGGGGCCAGCCGGGACCGCGACGTGCAACCGCGACATCGGATTGGTCGGGCCCGGCACCAACAGGCCGCCGGCGCCGCGCGGCTGCGCCACCATCGGCGACGGCGAAGCCGCGCCCGAAGGCATCGGCTGGCCCATGTCGCCGATGACGCTGAGATCGACGGTCACGTGCTCGGTGTTGAGGTCGACACCCTGCGCCCGCGCTGCGCCGCCGGACGACAGCAACGGCACGGCCGTGACGACCAGGGCGAGGAGGATACGGAAGGCCGGCGGCGGGGAGGCAAGGGGGGGCATCAAAGTCCGGGATCCTTTCCGTGCCGGCGGCCCGACCATCGGCCGACGGCAGGTTGCCAATAATTGCTTGAGATTCAAGATAGCCAAGGGGCAGGCCGCAGACAACCGGTTTACGGGGCCTGGGCGGCGGCGCGCCGTCGCGGGGCCGACCCGAGGCCTGCCCGCGACCGCCGCCGACGGCCGCCGGCGCGGCTCAGCGGCCGGTGGCAGCCAGGATCTTCAGCAGTGCCGCGTGGGCGTGGTCGTTAGCGGCGACGATCTCGCCTTTTTGCAAAATCCGGTCGCGGCCCTCGAAATCGCTGGCGAATCCGCCGGCCTCGCGGACCAGCACGATGCCCGCCGCCATGTCCCACGGATGCAGCCCCATCTCCCAGAACCCCTCGTAGCGGCCGGCCGCGACGTAGGCCAGATCGAGGGCCGCCGAGCCGAACCGCCGCACCCCCGCCGCCACCGCCATCACGGCGCGCAGTTGACCGAGGTAGCGGTCGTGGTCCTCCTTGCCGGCGAAAGGGATGCCGGTGGCGAATAGCGATTCATCCAACGTGCGACGCCCGGATACCCGGATACGGCGGCCGTTGAGATAGGCACCCTGGCCGTTCTCGGCCCAGAACATCTGATCGTTGACCGGCTCGTAAACGACGCCGGCGGCGAGCTCGCCGTCGCGCTCAAGCCCGATCGACACCGAAAAATGCGCGATCCCGTGCAGCAGGTTGGTAGTGCCGTCGAGCGGATCGACGATCCAGCGGTTGGAAGTGTCGGCACCGGCGATCTCGCCCGATTCCTCGAGCAGGAAGCCGTATTTGGGGCGCGCCTTCGAAAGCTCCCGGACGATAACCTGTTCCGCCTTCCTGTCCGCGGCGCTGACGAAATCGCCGGTGCCCTTGCGCGACACCTGCAGGTTCTCGATCTCGCCGAAGTCGCGGATCAGCCCGCGCGCCGCCTTGGTGGCGGCGGCGGCCATCACGTTCAGCAATGCGGAACGCTTGGTCATCCCGCGCGCCGACGTTCAATCCTTGGCCCGTTCGACGTAAGAGCAGTCGGCGGTGTTGACGACAATGCGGGTGCCGGTCTCGATGTGCGGCGGCACCAGGCAGCGGAGGCCATTCTCCAGCACCGCCGGTTTGTAGGAAGATGACGCGGTCTGCCGTTTGACCACCGCGTCGGCCTCGACGACCTTGAGAACCACGGTGCCGGGAAGCTGGATGCCGATCGGCTCGCCGTCGTGGGAGTCGATGGTCACCGTCATGCCGTCCTGGAGGAACTTGGCCTGATCCTCGTCGATCATGTTGCTGTCGAGTGTGATCTGGTCATAGGTCTCGGTGTCCATGAACGTGTACATGCCGGCGTCGGCGAACAAGAACTGGTAGTTCTTCTGGTCGAGGCGCACACGCTCGACAGCCTCCGACGAGCGGAAGCGCTCGTTGAGCTTGGTGCCGGTGCGGAGGTCCTTGAGCTCGACCTGCAGGTAAGCCCCGCCTTTGCCGGGCTGGGTGTGCTGGATCTTCACAGCCCGCCACAGGCTGCCCTGGTGTTCGATCACCATCCCCGGACGGATGGCGTTACCATTTATTTTCATTGTATTTTCGCCGTATTTTGGGAGCGCCGCATGCGGCCGCGGCGCGGAAGCTAGCAGGTTGCCTGCGTCTTCGCAATCGCCGCCATGGCCGCCGCCTCAGGCGCTGCCAGCGATCACTTCGTTGAAGGCTTTCACCGCCGCCGCCGGCCCCTGAGGGTGGTCCCAAACGCCGGAGATGACGGCCAGAAAATCGGCGCCGGCCTCAACTAGTGGCCGGCAGTTGTCGACCGTGATGCCGCCGATGGCGACCGCCGGCACCACCATCAGCTCGCTCCACCATTCGAGTAGGTCTAAGTCGGCGCGGGTCTTGGCGGCCTTGGTGCCGGTCGGGAAAAACGCCCCGAAGGCGACATAGTCAGCGCCCTGCTCGGCCGCCTCGATCGCCAGATGGCGGGAGTTGTGGGCGGTGACGCCGACGATACCTTGCGGGCCGACCGCCTTGCGCGCTTCGGCATAGGAGGCGTCCTCCTGGCCGATGTGGACGCCGTCGCAACCGGTGTCGCGGGCAAGGTCCGGGCGATCGTTCATGATCAGCGGCACGCCGTGAGCGTCGCACACCGGCCTGAACGCCTGAACGGCGCGGCGGACGGCATCGTCGTCGGCGCCTTTCAGACGCAACTGCACGGCAGCGACGTCGTCGGCGGCCAGCGCCGCAGCCAGCGTGCCGGCGAACGCCCTCGGCTCGAACGCCGGCGGCGTGATCAGATAAAGACGGCAAGTCTCGGCCTGCACTGGTATTGCTCCCTGGTCAGTCGGCAGCGGTTAGCCACGTCCTGAGCGCGGCGCCGCGGTCTTCGGCGTCGAGCAAATCGAGGGCCGGTTGGTCGGCATCGCTGTTGTCGAGCCGGGCGCCCGACTGGGCGGCGATGTCGGCGATGCGGTCGCGTGCCTTGCCGGCGACGCTGAGTCGGATCACCTTCAATCCATGGCGCAGCGCGCCCAGCGCCAGGCCGGGATCGGCGCCGCAATCGAACACGGCGGTGACGGCGACGCCCGGATAGGCGCGGCAGGCGGCGCGCACGATGTCACGGTACACCGAGGCGCCGAGGTAGCGGGCGGCGTCCGGGGCGCTCCTCAGCGTCAGCGAGGCGAGGCCGAACTCTGCCGCCGCCGCCACCGCGGCACGGGCGTCGTCGAGGTCGTGGACGATGACCGGACGGTCCTTCATCGGATCTCCTGGCCGGGTCCGGCGCCAGCGTGGCCGCCGGGAATCCCGCTTTTTCCCCGTTGTGACGATGGACACAGCCGCCACCGCGGGAAAACCCTACTATGCGCCAGCGCCATGATATGCAAAAACAATCCTTCGAGGGACGGAAAACCGCCCGTTCGCGCCCTCGCCGGTTTCCTGCCGCCTCGGCGGGATGACGTCCAACCTGGGATTTGACCGGAGCGCCCGACGTGGACATTGCGACCCTTCTCGGCCTGATCATCGGCGTCACCGTCGTGACGTTGGCGATTATGACCGGTTCCGACCTCTGGATCTTCCTCAACCTCCCGGGGTTCCTGATCGTTCTCGGCGGCACCTTCGCCGCCACGCTGATAAAGTTTCCGATCTCGGGCGTATTTGTCGCCTTCTTCGTCGGCATCAAGGCGGCGTTCGTCAACGAGAACGAAACCCCGCGCGAGATCATCGATTTGACCATGCGCCTGGTGAAGCGAGCGCGCAAATCGGGCCTGATCGGACTGGAAAAGATCAGGGTCGGCAACTCGTTCTTCCGTAAGGGCGTGCAACTGTGCGCCGACGGCCGCGACGTTGACTTCATCCGCAAGACGATGACCCGCGAGATGGAGCTGGCGATCCAGCGCCAGGAGGTCGGCGAGCGGGTGTTTCGGGCGATTGGCGATTCGGCGCCGGCCTTCGGCATGGTTGGCACCCTGGTCGGCCTGGTGCAGATGTTGAGCAACATGAGCGATCCGACGAGCATCGGCCCGGCGATGGCGGTGGCGCTACTGACCACCCTTTACGGGGTACTAATCGCGCAACTCATCGCGCTTCCCATCGCCGACAAGCTGGAGGCCAAGAATTCCCTCGAGCGTGCCAACAAGGTGCTGATCATCGAATCGATCGTCCAGATCCACGAGCGCAACAACCCGACCGCCGTGCTCGACATCCTCGAGGCCTATCTGCCCGAAAAGCAGCGCCAGCGGCGCGCGCCCGATTCCAAGGCTGGGCCCCAACTCGGCCGCCGGACCACCGACAAGCCGGACGTCGAGCTGGAGTACGCCCGGAGGGCGACAGACCGCTGATGAGCGCTTACAGGCGAAGAAAAGACGACAGCGGCGCGCCGCGCTGGATGGTGACATTCGCCGACATGATGGCGCTGCTGTTCGCGCTGTTCGTGCTGCTGCTGTCGTTTGCCAAAGTCGACAACGAAACTTTCCAGCGCCACGCCGGACCGATGCGCGACGCCTTTGGGCTCGGCGACCGGATACTCAGGACAACGTCGCGCGAATTTCCGGTTCCCGGCGAGGCCGGACCCGGCGAGCGGACATCATCGGCCGCCTCGCAGGTCATGGCTGGGGCGCGACGCCTCGACGCCAAGCGGAACTTCCTGTTCAATTTCCGCCGCATCATGGAAACCGAACTCGCCCATTCGATTGTGGTCCTTATCGACCAGGGCGACCGCATTGTCATCCGCTTTCCTGACGCCACCGCGTTCGAATCCGGCAGCGCCGCGCTGGCACCAGATTTCGTGCCCACGCTTAATCGCATCGCCAGCGTGCTCAAGGCGACCAAGGGCGTGCTCCTGGTGTCCGGCCACACCGACGACACGCCGATTTCGACCGTGCGCTTCCGTTCGAACTGGGATCTGTCGGCGGCGCGCGCCGTGTCGGTCGTCCATCACCTGGTCGAGAAGGCCGGCATATCGCCAGCCCGCATCACCGCCCAAGGCTTCTCCGACAGCCGGCCGCTGGTGACTAACGATTCACCAGTCAACCGGTCGAAGAATCGGCGCGTCGAGATCGCGATCGAGATCACCGCCTACGAAGGGTAAGGGCGCACCAGCCGGGGAAGAGCAATCAGTCGATGTTGTGCATGGCGACGGCGGTGTCGGACATGCGGTTGGAAAATCCCCACTCGTTGTCGTACCAACTGAGCACGCGCACGAAGTTACCGTCGATCACCTGCGTCTGAGTGGCGTCGAAGCTCGACGACGCCGGATTGTGGTTGAAGTCGATAGACACCAGGTCATCGGTCACGTAGTCGAGGATGCCCTTCAAGCGGCCTTCCGAGGCCTTCCTGATAGCGGCGTTGATTTCTTCGGGGGTGGTCTTGCGGGCGGCTACGAACTTGAAGTCGATCAGCGACACGTTCGGCGTCGGTACCCGGATCGCGGTGCCGTCGAGCTTGCCGGCCAGCTCCGGCAGCACGAGGCCGACCGCGCGCGCCGCCCCGGTCGTCGTCGGGATCATCGAGATCGCGCAGGCGCGGGCCCGGCGCGGATCGCTGTGCAGCGTGTCCAGCGGCCGCTGGTCGCCAGTGTAGGAATGCACGGTGGTCATGAAGCCCTTTTCGATGCCGATCGCCTTGTTCAGCACGTCGGCGACCGGGGCCAGGCAGTTGGTGGTGCACGACGCGTTGGAAACGACGGTGTGATGGGCCTCAAGCTTGTCGTGGTTGACGCCATAGACGACGGTCAAGTCGACGTTCTTGGCCGGTGCCGAGATAAGCACCTTGGATGCGCCGGCGTCGAGATGCTTGGAAGCCGACTCGCGGTCGGTGAATAGCCCCGTACACTCGAGCGCGATATCAACGCCGAGGTCCTTCCACGGAAGCCTAGCCGGATCGCGCTCCGCCGTCACCCGGATCAGCCCGGTGCCGACGTCCATACTGTCGTCGTCGATGGTGAATTCGCCGCCGAACGTGCCGTGGACGGAATCGTACTTCAGCAGGTGCGCGTTGATCTTGGTCGAGCCGAGATCGTTGATGCCGACCACCTGTACGTCGTTGCGCCGCGTTTCCATGATCGCGCGCAACACCAGGCGGCCGATGCGCCCGAAACCGTTGATGCCGACACGTACCGCCATTCGCCACTCCCTCAATGCTAAAAGGGGGCAACATCGCCCCCCCCCGCGGTTATCGTTTCCGCGGGTCTCTCCGCGGCTCGCAGCGCGATCATAGACCGCCGTTCGCCGCGCCCGGGAGTCTCAGTTTCCCGCCGCCGCACCATCCGGCGAAAGACCCCGAGCGTCAACGGGATTGCGCCCGCCGCGATCCCGGATTCGGTCGCTGCCAAGCCATGTTTTTGGTTTCGTTTTAGGACGTTGCAGAAGCTTTTTACGACGAAGGTTGACGTATTTGCGAATGCCGTCCTATGCTGCGCCGCGGTCAAGCGCTTGCGCCCCGTCACCCCCGGGATCCAAAGGGAAGCCGTTGAAAAAGCCGAATCTGCAAAAACCGCCGAAGGTCGAACGCGCCCGCGTCCGCCTGGAAGCCGCGGTGACGCGCCTGGAACGAGCGGCGGCTACCGCTGGACCGGCGGCGCTGGCGCGCGAACTGCAGGAGCTGAAGGACGAGAACGCCGATCTCAAGGCGCTCACCGCCACCGTTACCGAGCGACTCGACGTCGCCATCGGCCGGCTGCGCACCGTGATCGGGGAGTGACATGGCGCAGCTTACCGTCAGCATCAACGGCCGCAACTACCAGGTCGCCTGCGACGACGGCCAGGAAGCACATCTCTCCCGCCTCGGCACCTACGTCGACAATCGCGTCAAGGAACTGGTGGCTGCGGTCGGCCAGGTCGGCGACGCGCGACTCTTGGTGATGGTGTCGCTGCTGCTTGCGGACGAACTATCGGACGCCTATTCATCGCTCGATGTGGCGCAGTCCGACGAAGGCGTCGCTGCGGCGCTTAACGCCGAAGAAGCGCTTAGCGCCGAAATCGAAAATCTGGCGGCGCGCATCGAAAATATTGCCGAGCGCCTTGAACAAGCTTAGATTCACTTCAGGGCGGTTGCTGCCCAGCACGTCAGGCAAGTTTATCCCTGGGGCCAAGTAATATCTCTTGGGAGCTGTCCCTGCCGGGCCCTTGGGCCCGGTATATGGCGCCCACCTGCACACGCAGGCCACGGAGGATCACTCGCCGACGGCTGATGCGGGGCCGCCCGTTTTATTCACCGTTCGCCCATCCATCCCCATTTACCGTGCGGCTTTTCTTGCCATGTCCGATTCGGTTTTCGAGCAGAAGCGAGTGTTACGCAGCGAGGCCCGCGAACGTCGCCGCCGCGCCGCCGCGGCGACCGGCAAGCAGGCCGGTGAACGACTGGCCGACAATTACTTCAAGGCAGCGGCAGGCTTCGCCAACCGCTCGCCCAAATCGGCGGTGTCTGGCTATTGGCCGATGGCCGAGGAGATGGACGTGCGGCCGCTGATGGCGCGGCTGCACGCCGAAGGCCACGCTATCGCACTGCCAGTGGTGGTCGGCAAGGGCAAACCGCTGATCTTCCGCCGTTGGCAGCCGGGGTCGGCGCTTGGCGAGACCGGCTTCGGCCTACACCAGCCAAGTGCCGATGCGTCCGAACTGGTGCCAGAGATTTTGCTGGTGCCGCTACTGGCTTTCGATCCCTTTGGCTACCGGCTAGGCTGGGGCGGCGGCTTTTACGACCGCACGCTGGCGGCGCTCAGGAAAGCGCATCCGGTAATAGCCGTCGGCGTCGCCTACGCGGCGCAGCAGGTGGAGCAGGTGCCGCGCACGGAGCGCGACCAGCCGCTCGACTGGGTGGTTACCGAGGAAGGGTACATCGAGATTCCATGATTGCGCCGGCGATGAGTAGAGGACGGCAATGAAGATCCTGATCTGCGGCGACGTCGTCGGCAAGTCGGGTCGCCAGGCGATCGACGACCATTTGCCGGAACTGCGCCGCAACCTGGAACTCGACTTTGTCATCGTCAACGGCGAGAACGCCGCCCACGGCTTCGGCATCACCGACGCCATCTGCGAGGGTTTCTACGCCGCCGGCGCCGATGTCATCACCACCGGCAACCATGTCTGGGACCAGCGCGAGATCATCGGCTACATCGACAAGGACCCGAAGCTGCTCAGGCCGATCAACTATCCGACCGGTACGCCCGGCGTCGGTAGCGGCATCTTCCAGGCCCCGGGCGGGCGGCGAGTGCTGGTGATCCATCCGATGTGCCGGCTGTTCATGGACCCGCTCGACGATCCATTCGCCGCGGTCGAGAACGTGCTCGCCAATCACCGCCTCGGCCGCACCGTCGACGCCATCGTCGTCGACGTGCACGGCGAGGCGACCAGCGAGAAACAGTCAATGGGCCACGTCCTTGACGGCCGCGTCTCGATGGTGGCCGGCACCCACACTCACGTGCCGACCGCCGATACCCAGATCCTGCCTGGTGGCACCGCCTACCAGACCGACATCGGCATGACCGGCGACTATGACTCGGTGATCGGCATGAAGAAGGAGCTGGCGTCGGCGCGCTTCGTGACCAAGATGCCGCAGGGAAGGCTGGAGCCGGCCGACGGCGAGGCGACCCTGTGCGCGGTTTACGTCGAGACCGACAACGCCAGCGGCCTCGCCAAGCGCGTCGGCGCGCTGCGTCTCGGCGGCCGGCTGAAGGAGGAGTGGCCGCTGTGAACGGCGCCGCCGTCGCGCGCCCGAGCCGCGGTGGCGCCGATGCGGTTCAACGCCAAGCCGTCCGCCGGCTCCGACCCCGTCGGGATCGCCGCAATATTGACATATTGATCTGACATCTAAGGCGCACGGCGATAATGCGTTCACCTACCACATATGGTATAAGCCGTCATAATTCTTAAAGGATTTAGGGGCCTTCCGAGCGATGGCTGGTCATTCGCAATTCAAGAACATCATGCACCGCAAGGGCCGTCAGGACGCCAAGCGGGGCAAAATCTTCACCAAGCTGATCCGGGAAATTACCATCGCCGCCAAGAACGGGCTGCCGGAACCGGACGCAAACCCGCGGCTGCGCGCCGCCATTGCCGCCGCCAGGGATGTCAACATGCCGTCCGACACCATCAAGCGGGCGATCAAGCGCGGCAGCGGCGAGGAGGGGAGCGAGAACTACCAGGAAATCCGCTACGAGGGCTTCGGCCCCGGCGGCGTCGCCATCATTGTCGAGGCGCTGACCGATAACCGTAATCGCACGGCGTCCGAGATCCGCGCCGCGTTTACCAAGTACGGCGGCACGCTCGGTGAGACCAACTCGGTCAGTTTCATGTTCGAGCACGTCGGCTCGATCACCTATCCAGCGACGGCGGCGAGCGCGGACTCGATGTTCGAAGGGGCGCTCGAGGCAGGCGCGACGGACGTCCAGTCGACCACAGACGGCCACGAGGTGACCTGTTCGCCCGACGATTTCTCGGCTGTTCGCGACGCGCTTGAGGCTAAGTTCGGCGCCGCCTCAACCGCCCGGCTGGATTGGAAGCCGTTGAGCACGATGCCGGTCGCCGACAAAGATGCCGATACGCTCCTGAAGCTTCTCGATGTTCTTTACGACAGCGACGACGTGCAGCGCGTCGCCGCCAACTTCGAGGTCGCCGACAGCGTCATGGAGCGGTTGAGCGCCTGAGCCCCGGCGGGGCGGCGAGTGCTGCGGCAAAGATTGAGGGCAGGAGGAAACGATTCGACTGATCGGATTCGATCCGGGACTCCGCACCACGGGCTGGGGCATCATCGAGGCCACCGGCAACCGTCTTCGCCACGTCGCCGACGGCATCGTCATTACCCAATCGGGGCTGCCGCTGGCGACCCGTTTGGTGCAGTTGCAGGACGGGCTCGCTGCGGTGATCGCGCGTTACCGGCCGGTCGAGGCCGCGGTCGAGGAGACCTTCGTCAACAAGAACGCCGCCTCGACGCTGAAGCTCGGCCAGGCGCGTGCCATCGCGCTGCTGGTGCCGGCCAACGCCGGTCTCAGCGTTGCCGAATATCCGCCGAACCTGATCAAAAAATCCGTGGTCGGCAGCGGCCACGCCGCCAAGCAGCAGGTGCAGATGATGGTGCGCGTGCTGCTGCCCGGCGCCACAGTCGCTAGTCCCGACGCGGCGGACGCGTTGGCGGTCGCCATTTGCCACGCTCATCACCGCGACTCGTGGCAGGTACGGGCAGCGGTCGCGGCGGCGGGAGCGGCCGAGTGATCGCCAAGCTGAAAGGGCGCGTCGACAACGTCGGCCGCGGCCATGCCGTCATCGACGTCGGCGGCGTCGGCTATCTGGTGTTTGCCTCCGGGCGCACCCTTGGCCGGCTGGCTGCCGGCGCGCTGATCGAGCTGTTGATCGAGACCCACGTGCGCGAGGACCATATTCACCTTTACGGCTTCCTGGATGCCGCCGAGCGCGACTGGTTCAAGCTCTTGACCACCGTGCAAGGTGTCGGCGTCAAGGTGGCAATGAGTCTGCTGACGACGCTCCCGCCCGACGAGTTGATGCGGGCAATCGTCGCCGGCGACAAGGGCGCGGTCGGCCGCGCCCCCGGTGTCGGCCCGAAGTTGGCCGCCCGCATCCTGGGTGAGCTCAAGGACAAGGTCGGCTCCATGGCGCTCGCGACGGTACCGGGCGCGCCGGGCGACGCCGATATCGGCGCCGCGTTGACCGCCGGCGGCGCCATCGGCGACGCGGCCTCGGCGCTGGTCAATCTCGGCTACAACCCGTCGCAGGCGCTGGGCGCGGTCAGCCGCGCTGCCGACCGGCTCGGTCCGGACGCGACGCTCGAGGCGCTGATCCGCGGCGGCCTCGGCGAATTGGCGCCGGTCGACGTCCGGGCACCGTCCGTCGCGGGGAGCGCCTAGGCGATGAACGGCAAACCGCGCGTCGTGGCGCCCGCCGTCGGCAACGACGATGCCGCCGAAGCCGGCATCAGGCCGACCCGCTTCGACGACTTCGTCGGCCAGGAACAGGTGTGCGAGAACCTGCGCGTTTTCATCGCGGCTGCCGCCAAGCGCGGCGAAGCGCTCGACCACGTGCTGTTTTACGGCCCGCCGGGCCTCGGCAAGACGACGCTGGCGCAGATCGTCGCCCATGAGCTGAGGGTTGGGTTCCGCGCCACCTCGGGGCCGGTGGTCGCCAAGGCCGGCGATTTGGCGGCCATCCTCACCAACCTGCAGCCCCGCGACGTGTTGTTCATCGACGAGATCCACCGCCTCAACCCGGTGGTCGAAGAAATCCTGTATCCGGCGATGGAGGCGTTCCAGCTCGACCTGATTATCGGCGAAGGACCGGCGGCGCGCTCGGTGCGCATCGACCTGAAGCCGTTCACTCTGATCGGCGCCACCACGCGCTCCGGCCTGGTCTCCGCGCCGCTGCGCGAACGCTTCGGCATCCCGATGCGGGTGCAGTTCTATTCGGCGGACGAGCTGGAACGCATCGTGGCGCGCGGCGCGCGGCTCTTGAACCTGCCGCTGACCGCCGACGGCGCCACCGAGATTGCCCGCCGCTCGCGCGGCACGCCCAGGGTCGCCGGGCGGCTGCTCCGACGGGTGCGCGATTTCGCTGCCGTCGATGGCGCCCGCAAGGTTGACGCCAAGGCTGCCGACGCGGCGCTGAGGCGGCTCGAAGTCGACAACCGCGGCCTTGACGCCATGGACCGACGCTACCTGGGCTGCATCGCCGACAAGTTCGGCGGCGGCCCGGTCGGCATCGAGACGCTGGCCGCCGCGCTGTCCGAACAGCGCGACACCATCGAGGAAGTGATCGAGCCGTACCTGATCCAGCAGGGATTCCTGATGCGCACCCCGCGCGGCCGCGCGCTCATCGCCGAAGCCTACCGGCACCTCGGGCTCGCCGAGCCGGACGGGCTCCGGCAGCTGCAGCTCATCCAGTCGGAGAACGACGATGACTAGGGAGGGGAAGCGGGCAGCCGCCAATGGCGTACACGTGTTTCCGGTGCGTGTCTATTACGAGGACACCGACGCCGCCGGCGTCGTCTATTACGCCAATTACCTGCGTTTTGCCGAGCGCGCCCGCACCGAGATGCTGCGTGGCCTCGGCGGCGGCAGCCGCGAGATGATGGAAACGCAAGGTCTGGCCTTTGCCGTCCGCCGCTGCTCGATGGAGTTCATGAGGCCGGCGCGGCTCGACGACTTGCTGGAGGTAGAAACGCGCCTCACCGACATCGGCGGCGCGTCGCTGGTGGCCGACCAGCGGGTGAAACGGGAATCGATGGAATTGGTGCGCATGGAGATGACGCTGGCCTGCCTGTCGCCGGCCGGCAAGCCGGCCCGCCTGCCGCCGGCGCTGCGCACGCGGCTCAAGGATTTTTAGGCAACGGAACATTAACCGATGACCGGAACAATTCCGGCCAATCGGCAACAAAAGAGCGGAAAAATGGAAAACCAAATCATTGAAGCGGCAACACTCGGCGGATCGGTCGCCAAGCTGGATTTTTCAGTGTGGGCGCTTTTCCTCCGGGCCGATGCGATCGTCAAGACGGTGATCGTGCTGCTTCTGGCGGCATCGATCTGGTGCTGGGCGATCATTTTCGACAAATATTTCGGGCTCCGCCGTCTGAACACGCGCTCCACCGAGTTCGAGCGCGCATTCTGGTCCGGCAACTCACTCGATGATCTCTACGAACGAATCGCCAGCCAGCCCCGCGATCCGATGTCGGCGGTATTCGTTGCCGCCATGCGCGAATGGCGACGAACGCCGAGCCGCGGCAACGCCGAGCCGGATTCCAGGCTCGGGCTTGCGGACCGCATCGAGAAGGTGATGCAGATCACGCTCGCGCGTGAAATGGACCGGGCCGAGCGCAACTTGACGTTCCTTGCCACCACCGGCTCGACGGCGCCGTTCATCGGGCTGTTCGGCACGGTGTGGGGGATCATGAACAGCTTCCAGTCGATCGCAATCTCCAAGAACACCAGCCTGGCGGTGGTCGCGCCCGGTATCGCGGAGGCTTTGTTCGCCACCGCGCTTGGGCTGTTGGCGGCGATTCCGGCGGTGGTCGCCTACAACAAGCTGACCAAGGACATGGACCGTTACGCCGGCCGCCTCGACAGCTTCGCCGGCGAGTTTTCGGCGATCCTGTCGCGCGAAATGGAGGATAAGGACTAGCCGCCATGGCCGTGACTCTGCCACGCTCCAACGGCCGCGCACGAGGTCAGCGCCACCGCACGTCGCTGATGCACGAGATCAACGTCACGCCGATGGTCGACGTGATGCTGGTGCTGCTGGTGATCTTCATGGTCACAGCGCCGTTATTGACGGTCGGCGTGCAGGTCGATCTGCCGAAGACCAAGGCCGCCGTGCTGCAGGGCCAGGACGAGCCGCTGGCGATCACCGTCGATGCCAAGGGCCGCGTCTTCCTGCAGGACACCGAAATCGAGGTCGGTGGCTTGGTGCCGCGCCTCAACGCGATCACCAACAACAACCCCAACGCCCGCATCTTCGTGCGCGGCGACGCGGCGATCCCCTACGGCAGGGTGATGGAGGTTATGGGATTGGTGAATGAGGCGGGCTATCGGAAGGTGGCGCTGGTCACCGACCAACGGCACGCCCCGACGCGCCCGAGAGCGAAAAAGGCGTCGGCAAAATAGGCGCGATGCGCACCGCATTCACCCAGTCGGTTCTGTTCCACTTGGCGATCGTCGCGATCAGCTATTTCGGCTTTCCGTACATCAGCCGCTCGCCGACGATCACCGACGCTCCGATCATGGTCGAGATCGTCAAAGTTGACGAGCTGACCAACGCGCCGCCGCCGAAGCCGCAGCCGGAAAAGAAGCCGGTACCGGAAGCCAAGAAAGCACCGCCGCCGCCGAAGCCGCCGAAGGCCTCGACGCCGCCGCCTCCGCCACCGGCCAAAGAGAAAGAGGTCGCGATGCTGGTCCCCGACATGAAAGCAAAGCCCAA
>JACPJY010000243.1 GCA_016187325.1 Rhodospirillales bacterium
GCGACGGTTTCGACGATCACCATGGCGGTCGCCGCATACAGCCCGCCGATATAGGCAAACATCGCCAGCCACGGGCGGTGTTCGGCCATCGGCAACGCCAACACGTAGGTGTCGGCGTCGACTTGGCCGCCGGGAAACATCAACAGGCCGGCGAAGGCGATCGGCAGCACGAACAAATTGATCAGGAACAGATACAGCGGGAACAGCCACACCGCCTTGTTCAAGTACTTTTCGTCGACGTTCTCCACCACCGCCATCTGGAACTGCCGGGGCAGGCAGATGATCGCGACCATGGAAAGCAGCGTCAGCGTCACCCAATTGCCGCCGGCCGCCTCGAACGTCATCAGCCGTTGCAATTCGGGAACGGCCGCCGCCTGTGTGAACAGATCGGCAAAGCCGTCGAATAACGTGTAGACGACGAAACCGCCGACCGCCAGGAAGGCGACCAGCTTGACCACCGATTCGAAGACGATGGCAGCGACCATGCCCTCGTGATGCTCGGTGGCGTCGATGTGGCGGGTGCCGAACAGGATCGCGAACGCCGCCAGCACTAGCGCAACGTAGAGCGCCGTGTCGCCGAAGATCGGTACGTAGCCAAGCCCCCGCGGCGACGCCACTTCCGGGTAATGCAGCAGAACGTCGAAGCTGGTCGATACCGCTTTCAGCTGCAATGAGATGTAGGGCATGATGCCGACGACGGCAATCACTGTCACCAAGCCGCCCAGCATGTGGCTTTTGCCGTAGCGGGAGGATACGAAGTCGGCGATCGAGGTGATGCGGTGGACCTTGCTGATGCGCAGGATCTTGCGCAGCACGAACCAGCCGAGCGCGAACATCAGGGTCGGGCCGAGATAGATCGGCAGGAAGTCGATGCCGCTGGAGGCGGCGCGACCGACGCTGCCGTAGAACGTCCACGACGTGCAGTAGACCGCGATCGACAGCGCGTAGGTATAGGGGTTGGCGACTAGGCTGTGGCCTTCGTCCGCCCGCTTGTCGCCGTAATAGGCGATGGCGAACAGCAGGCACAAATACCCGAACGACGTCGCCAGTATCAGCCAGCCCGGCAGCATGGTCCCCAATCCCCCGTCAATCGGTTTCGCCCCGATTTTCCTTTCTCGGCGCGGCGGGGCGCTCGCCGCCGCCCCGCGGCCGGCGCTCGATGACGAACGCCAACAGGCCGATCAACAACCCCCAGGCAAAGAACAGATAGAAGAAAAGCAGCGGAATGCCGCCCACCGTGCGCGCCGCGCCGACATTGAAGACCTGGACTAGCGGCGGGTTGAACAGCACCAGGCCGAGCAGAACCACGGCTCCGATCTGGGCGCTTTTCCCTTCCAGCCCTTTCATGGCCAGATCCTCCGCTTACCGCGTCGTCCATGCCCGGGCGCGCCCGGCGGCTCCGGGCGTCCTAGAATTCCGCCTGGCGGACGCGGATTTCGGCCATCGAATTGGCCGCCGCCAGCGCCTGGTCGAGGGTGGCGATTCCGCGCGCCTCCAGCACCTCGATCATGCGCAAAAAAACCGCCGCGGTCACCAGGGAATCGCCGAGCGCGGTGTGCCGGGCCTCGATATCGACGCCGAAACGCTTGGCGATGGCCTCCAGCGTGTGCATCGTCTGGTGGTCGTGCAGATAGGCGGACAGCAGCAACGTATCGAGAACCGGGTTGTCCAAAACGACGCCAGCCGCCGCTTCCTTCAGCTTCAGGAATTTCAAGTCGAAGGCGGCGTTGTGAGCAACCAGCACCGAGTTGCCGACGAATCGCTTGAACGCCGGCAACACTTCCCGGATCGACGGCTTGCCCGCCACCATTTCATCGGTGATGCCATGGATGCGCCGGGATTTTTCGGGGATGTTGCGTCCGGGGTGGACGAGATGGGAAAACGATTCGCCGGTCAGGATGCGGCCGTTGATGACGCGCACGCCGGCCAGCGCGACGATTTCGTCGCCCTCGGAAGGCTTCAGCCCCGTCGTCTCGGTGTCGAAGATGACGAAGCTCAGCGACTTCAGCGACCGCCGCCCCAGCGCCCCCGAATACTTCTGATAGCGCAGTAGATCGAAGTCGTAGAATTCCGGCCGCGACGGCAGCCGCCGGCGGCCGCTTTCCGGAACCGCTTCGGCCGCCGCCGGCAACGGCAGTCGCAGGCGCGCGTATCCTTCGCGATGCGCTTGGCTCCACAGCTCGGTCTTGTGGTGCTCGAGGACGTCGCGGGCGGTCAGCGCCCCCCAGGCGCCGGTCAGCGTCGCGCCGAGCCACGCCGCCAGTTCGCCCGCAGGGATCACCGGGCCTTTCCAGATGATGTCCAGGTAGACGCGGTTGTCGCCGGGCACCGCCTCGATGTCGAACTCACCGGCGCCGGTCTCTTCGCGCACCTTTTCGATGAGGTGGTCGAGAAGCTCGACCAGGGTATAGCTGTCGCCGTGCAGCCAGCACGGCAGGCCGGTCATCACCACCGGAATCCCCTTGTCGTCGCGCAGGCGCCGCACGACGCCGTTCAGCAGGTTGGCGGAATAGACGTCGGCGGTCGGCCATGAGCCGGTGACCAGCTCGCGGTACTCGGCGGCGAGCGCGTCCAGCCGTTGGCTGAGGTGGCGGGTCTCGTCGAATACTACCTTCTCGAACGCCTGGCGCTCGCCGACAGCCATGGCCGGGAACGCCTCCAGGGTCTCGGCCGCGGCGGCCAGGCTCGACACCCGCTGACGCAGACCCTCCGTCGCCTCACTCAACAGATGGTCGCGGCGGCCGAGCGCCGCCAGGCGGCGCGAGTTGTCCTCGAAGGTGATGACGTAGCCGGTCGCCTTGCTGTCGGCGTCCGGGATCAGGCGCATCCGCCCCTCGAAGGTGGTGCGGCCGTCGGCCGTGGTGGCCATGAACGGCTGGGTGGCGTCCGCCATCCGGTCGTCGCCGGGTTCCGCCGGCTGCCCGCCGCCGAGACGGTCGGTCAGTATCTCGACGGCATGCAGGAACGGCTGCCGGTTCATGACGGTGAACAACGACCGCCCGAGTCCCATTTCGCCGGTCATGTGCAGGAGTTCGAGCGCGCGCCGATTGTAGAGTAGGACCTGATGGTTGAGGTTGCACACGATCACCCCTTCGTGCAGGTCGCGGAGGATCGTTTCGAGCTGCCCCTTCTCGCTTTCGGCGCGGCGGCTCGCCTCGGCCACCGTGTCGGCGGCCCGGCGCCGGGCATCGGCAAGTTCGTGCATCATCGCCGCCACTGCCGTCGTCAGCTCCGCCAGGTGATCGGACCCGGCGAGCGCAATCTCGCGCTCGGCGTTGACGCGGGCGGCGGTCTCGATGTCGCGGGCCAGCATCCTGAGCGGCGCCGCCAGCCGCCGGTCGAGCACCGCCCAAGCGCCGCCGAGCAGCGCGATCACCGCCAACGCCGCGCCGCTGCCGTAGAGCAGCGCCGTTTCGTGCACCGCCTGCCGTGGCGCCCCGTCGGCGCCGATCGACCACGCCAGCCAGCCGGCGACGGCGACGACCGCGACCATCAGTCCGGCAAACGTCAGCGAAATCAAAGCACGCGGAGTCATGTGTCCGGCTCGACTTCTGCTGGCGGCGCGCACGGGCGCCGCCTAGCTCCCTCAGCCCAGGATCTGCTTCAGTCGTTGGGTCAGTTCGCGGGTGGAAAACGGCTTGGTGATGTAGTCGTCGGCGCCGAGCGCCAGGCCTTTTTCCCGTTCCGCCGCCCGGCCCCGGGCAGTGAGCATGATGATGCGCAGGTCCTTCCACGCCGGGTTGGCGCGGATGGTCTGGCAGACGTCGTAGCCGTCCCGCTTCGGGATCATAACGTCGAGGAGAATCACGTCGGGCCGGTCTTCGGCGACCGCCCGCAGCGCCTCCTCGCCGTCGCGAGCGACCCTGACCTTGTAGCCCGCCTCCTTGACCAGGAATTCCAGCGACAGGATGATGTTGGGTTCGTCCTCCACCACCAGCACGTTCTTGGTCATCGGATTTCCTCCCGATCGGTCCCGCTGGCCATCCCGCTGGCCGTCCCCTCGGCCGTGACGGGGGGCCCCCGGCAATCACCGCGGCGGACGACCGGCCCCGGACAGTGCCCTTTAGTGTAGCACCGTTTGGCGCTCGCGCATCATGCTCGCTGGCGGCGCGACGCCGGGGCGGGACCAAGGCCAAAGGACGGGCGCGGCTGCGCGTTGCGGAAGCTGGCGGTTCGCGTTATCAAGTGGGCCCCCGCCCCCGGCCCCCGCTGGCGGCGACTTCCCCCGGAGACGCCCGATGGCTTCCTACCAGTACTCGTACGTGATGCAGAACCTGACCAAGACCTTCCCGGGCGGCCGGGAGGTGCTGAAGGGCATCACGCTGTCGTTTTTCCCCGACGCCAAGATCGGCGTGCTCGGCGTCAACGGCGCCGGCAAGTCGACGCTGCTCAAGATCATGGCCAGCAAGGACCAGGATTTCGGCGGCGAGGCGTGGGCGGCGGAAGGCGTGCGCGTCGGCTATCTGGAGCAGGAGCCGCAGCTCGACCCGAACAAGGACGTCGAGGGCAACGTCATGGAGGGCATGGCCGAGGTCAAGGCCATGCTCGATCGCTTCAACGAGATCAGCGCGCGCTTCGCCGAGCCGATGGACGACGACGAGATGAACAAACTGCTGGCCGAACAGGGCGAGCTGCAAGAGAAGATCGACGCCGTCGACGGCTGGGAGCTCGACCGCACCGTCGGGATCGCCATGGACGCACTGCGCTGCCCGCCGGGCGACGCCGACGTGACCAAAATCTCGGGCGGCGAGCGGCGGCGGGTGGCGCTCGCCCGGCTGCTGCTGGAACGGCCGGAGATCCTGCTGCTCGACGAGCCGACCAACCACCTGGACGCGGAATCGGTGGCCTGGCTGGAGCGCTTCCTCAAGGACTACAAAGGTACGGTGATGATCGTCACCCACGACCGCTACTTTCTCGACAACGTCACCGGCTGGATCCTCGAGCTCGACCGCGGCCACGGCATTCCCTACCAGGGCAACTACTCGGCGTGGCTGGAGCAGAAGGAGAAGCGCCTGGCCCAGGAGACGCGCGAGGAAACCGCGCGCCAGCGCACTCTCAAGCACGAGCTTGAGTGGATCCGCTCCTCGCCGCGCGCCCGCCAGGCCAAAGCCAAGGCGCGCATCAGCGCCTACGACACCCTGCTCGCCCAGGCCGAGAAGCAGCAGATGGATGCCGCCCAGATCGTGATTCCGCCGGGGCCGCGCCTCGGCGACCTGGTGATCGAGGCCGAGCACCTGCGCAAGGGCTATGGCAACCGGCTGCTGATCGAGGACTTGAACTTCAAGCTGCCGCCGGGCGGCATCGTCGGCGTCATCGGCCCCAACGGCGCCGGCAAGACAACGCTGTTCCGCATGATCACCGGCGCCGAGAAGCCGGACGGCGGCAAATTGCGCATTGGCGAAACCGCCCGCCTCGGCTACGTCGACCAGTCGCGCGACTCGCTGAGCCCCAATAAGACCGTGTGGGAGGAAATCTCCGGCGGGCTCGACGAGATCAAGCTCGGCACCCGCACCATGCAAAGCCGCGCCTATGTGGCACAATTCAATTTCAAGGGCGCCGACCAGCAGAAGAAGGTCGGCCAGCTGTCCGGCGGCGAGCGCAACCGGGTACACTTGGCGATGATGCTGAAGTCGGGGGCCAACGTGCTGCTGCTCGACGAGCCGACGAACGATCTGGACGTGGAGACGTTGAGGGCGCTCGAGGATGCGCTGAACGAGTTCGCTGGCTGCGTCGTCGTCATCAGCCACGATCGCTGGTTCCTGGACCGCATCGCCACCCACATGATCGCCTTCGAGGGCGACAGCCAGGTTGTCTGGTTCGAGGGCAATTACCAGGACTACGAGGCCGACCGGCACAAACGCCTCGGCGCCGACGCCGACCAGCCGCACCGCATCAAGTACAAGCCGTTGAAGCGGTGAGTCGCCGGCCGTTGTGACGGCCGCCGCCGGTCAGTTTTTGTCGGGGAGCTTCAGTTCCGCCGTCTTCAGGCGCAACTCGTGGATCAGGGCGGCGACCTTGCCTTCGCGCTGGCGGATGATCGAGCCGAAGTCGGCGCGCAGCGTCTGACTGAGCGACGTTCCTTCGACCAGGACGTCGAGGATTTTCAGCATGTCTCCCTTGGCGCCGATCCGCCAGATCACCTGAACCGCCGGGCCGGCGTCCGGGCGGACGATCTCGGTGAAGACGGTGGCGGTCGAGTCGCCTTCGATGCGGCTCTTGACGACGCGCAGGTTCTCGCCGGCGTACTTCTGGAACCGGTCGACGTACGAGACCACCATCAGGTCTTCGAACAGCACCAGGTATTCCGCCTGTTCCTTGTCGGTCGCTTGCTGCCAGTGGCGGCCGAGCACGAATCGGCCGATCGCGTGGACCGCGAAATGGTCGTTGAACATGACGCGGAAGCGCTTGATCCGCTCGCCGCGTTGGACGCCCGGCTTGGCCAGCGAATCGATGGCCTGCTGGGCCAGCGAGACGATGAATTTCTCG
Source organism: Rhodospirillales bacterium (assembly GCA_016187325.1). Classification (GTDB taxonomy): domain Bacteria; phylum Pseudomonadota; class Alphaproteobacteria; order Rhodospirillales; family Casp-alpha2; genus JACPJY01. Next base: position 6,487 of record JACPJY010000243.1, read on the forward strand.
GCCCGCTGCTCGAAATCGCCCGCCGCCGCCGGCACCGCCAGCAGCAACGCGATCGCGACGACAGGCCCCAAAAGGGCCAACACGGAACGCCGGGTGATCATGGCTATTGGGTCCGCGCTGCCTGGTCGGATGCCGCCGCGGGGCCGTCGGCTGGCGCCTGGCTCAGGCCGGGCGCCGGCATGGTGGCGGACGGCTTGCCGTTGCGGATCTCCTCGGCTCGGCGCTGGCGATAGAGGCTGCGGATGGAAGCATAATAGTCGAGCGAGGTGCGCTCGATATCGTCGAGCGCCTCCATGTGGACAGCGCGCTGGTCGACCCCGCGCGCGCCGGTACGCGACAAGATGGCGTAATCGCGGTTGGTGTTGCCGGCCCATACGTTGAACGGGTCGACCAGGAAATCGACGACGAGACCGACGGTGTCGCGCGGATTCGACGGCCCGAACAGCGGCAGCATCACGTAGGGACCTTCCGGCACGCCCCAGACCGCCAGCGTCTGGCCGAAGTCCTCGTCGTGGCCCTCCATGCCGATCGCGGTGGCGATGTCGTTGAGGCCGGCGAGTCCCCAGGTTGAGTTGACCACGAACCGGGCCAGCGTGGCGATGGCGCGGTCGATCTCGCCCTGCAGCAGGTCGTTGACGAAGATCACCGGCGACCGCAGATTGTCGAGCACGTCGTTCACGCGGTCCTGGAAGAACTTCGGGATGTAATCGCGATAGAACGTCGCCACCGGCTTCAGGATGACGGCGTCGATGCCGCGGTTGATCGCGAACACGGTGCGGTTGGTCGGCTCCGCCGGGTCGTTGAGGGCGGCGAATTCGGCCACCGCCTCGCGGTCGGCCGGGTTCGGCGCGATGGCGCAGCCGCCGGTCAGAATCAGCAACGCCGCCACAAACACGATGGCTCGGAACGGCAATATCCGGCGAACGGATGCAGTCATTGAGACACTATGAATGGCGGTATCTTAAAAAATAATTCACAAAATCTGGCATGCCGTTGGACGTCCCAGGCTCGTGGCGGCCGCCCGCGGCGGGCGAATCGCTCAGCGCAAGCAAATAACACGCCACCCGCCCGCTGACCAGACGCGGCAGGCCGCGGAATGCAAGGCCTCCCGAGCATTGTTGCGAAAATGCCACGCCCGGCGGTGACAATGCCCCGCCGGCGGCGGCGAAAAGTCGCCGGCGAAAAACCGCTTGCGTCCAGCGACGAAACTAATATAAAGATATGTTTATGTCTTTAACAGTCTTCGAAAACCCGCGCCGCCGAGCGCATCGCCGAGGCGCCGGCGGCGGCGCGGAGGCCCGCATGGACGGCTTGCTGGCGGCGTTGCGCGCGGCGGCCGAGCCGACGCGGCTGCGCATCGTGGCGCTGATGGCCGAGGGCGAGCTGACGGTAAGCGAGCTGGCGCGCATCCTCGGCCAGAGCCAGCCGCGCATCTCCCGGCACTTGAAGCTGCTGGTCGAGGCCGGGCTGCTGGTCCGGCTGCGCGAGGGCAGTTGGGTGTTCCACCGGCTGGCCGAGGACGGGCCGGGGGCGGCGCTGATCCAGAGCCTCACCGGGTTGTTGCCGGGCGACGGCGACCCGGTGCTGGCGCGCGACCGCCACCGGCTGGGCGAAGTCAAGCGCGACCGCGCCGAAGCGGCCGCCGATTATTTCCGGCGCAATGCCGCGCGCTGGGACCGGCTGCGCTCGTTGCACGTCGACGACGCCGAGGTCGAGCGGGTGATCGGCCGCCTGTTGCCGAAGCGCGGTATCAAAAACCTGCTCGACATCGGCACCGGCACCGGGCGCATGCTCGAGCTGTTGGGGCCGCGCGCGGCGCGCGGGGTCGGCATCGATCTGTCGCGCGAAATGTTGGCGATCGCTCGCGCGCGCCTTGATCGCGCCGGGCTCGCCCACTGCCGGGTGCGGCAGGCGGATCTCTACCAGCTGCCGTTCGCCGACGGCTCGTTCGACGTTGCCACCATCCACCAAGTGCTGCACTTCCTCGACCAGCCGGCGGCCGCCGTCGCCGAGGCCAGCCGCGTGCTGGCGCCCGGCGGCAAGCTGCTGATCGCCGACTTCGCGCCGCACCATGAGGAAAGCCTGCGCGACGAGCACGCGCACCGCCGGCTCGGCTTCGCCGACGCCGAGATCGGCGCCTGGCTCGCCCGCGCCGGGCTGACGCCGGTGGACACCGTGCACCTGGCCGGCGATCCGCTGACCGTCGTCGTGTGGATGGCGGCCAAACCCCAGTCGAAGGTTCGCGCGTCATGAACAAGCGTGCCGCCAACAACAGCCGCAAACGGGCGCCCACCCGGCGTCTCGGAAGCGCACCGTCGCGGCTGGCGGTGTCGGCGCCGCTGCCTAAGAACGTCAAGGTGTCGTTCGAGTTCTTTCCGCCGAAGACCGAAAAGGCCAACCAGACGCTGTGGGAATGCATCCAGCGCCTGGCGCCGCTGAAACCCGCCTACGTGTCGGTGACTTACGGCGCCGGCGGCTCGACCCGCGAGCGCACCCATGCCACCGTTTACCGCATCCGCTGCGAAACCGACCTCGAGCCGGCGGCGCACCTGACCTGCGTCGGCGCCAGCCGCGCCGAGATCGACGACGTGGCGCGCGACTATTGGGACGCCGGCGTGCGCCACATCGTGGCGCTGCGCGGCGATCCGGCCGAGGGCGAGGCCCGCTACCGTCCCTACCCGGGCGGTTACGCCTACGCTTCCGACCTAGTCGCTGGACTGAAGAAGGTGGCGCCGTTCCAGATCAGCGTCGCCGCCTATCCGGAGATCCACCCCGAAGCCAAGAGCGCCGCCGCCGACCTCGACAACCTGAAGCGCAAGATCGACGCCGGCGCGTCGGCGGCAATCACTCAGTTCTTCTTCGATATCGACGTCTATCTCCGGTTCCTGGAGCGGGCGCGCAAGGCCGGCATCACGGTGCCGATCATCCCCGGCATCCTGCCGGTGATGAACTTCGCCCGCGTCGCGCAGTTCGCCGCCAAGTGCAACGCCTCGGTGCCGCGCTGGATGGCGGACCTGTTTGAAGGCCTCGACGACGATCCGGAAACCCGGGCGCTGGTCGCCGCCAGCGTCGCCTCCGAGCAGTGCCGGGCGCTCAACGCCCACGGCGTCGAGATGTTCCACTTCTACACCATGAACCGGGCCGATCTGGTGTTCGCCATCTGCCACATCCTCGGCGTCCGCGCGCACCCGGTCGCCGCCGGCAAAGTCGCCGCCGCATCGCCCGCCAAGTCCGCCATCGCGTCCAAAGGGGCGTGACGATGGCGCATCCGCTGGCCCGGCTGTTCAGGGAACGCATCCTGGTGCTCGACGGCGCGCTGGGAACGATGGTCCAGAGTTACGGACTCTCGGAGGCCGATTTCCGGGGCCGGCGCTTCGCCGACCACCCGAAGGACCTGAAGGGCGACAACGACCTGCTGTCGATCACCTGCCCGGACGTCATCACCGAGATCCATTCCGGGTTCCTGGCGGCCGGCGCCGACATCATCGAGACCAACACCTTCAACTCGACCGCGATCTCGCAGGCCGACTACGGGCTCGGGGCGCTGGTGCATGAGCTGAATTTCGAGGCCGCGCGCGTCGCCCGCACCGCCGCCGACGTCTTCACCAAAAAGACACCGTCGAAGCCGCGGTTCGTCGCCGGCGCCGTCGGGCCGACCAACCGCACCGCCTCGATCTCGCCCGACGTCAACGACCCGGGGTTCCGCAACGTCACCTTCGACGGTCTGGTCAAGGCCTACGGCGAGGCCATCCACGGCCTCGTCGAGGGCGGCGTCGACGCGCTGCTGGTCGAGACCGTGTTCGACACTCTCAACTGCAAGGCCGCCATCTACGCCATCCACAAGTACTTCGACGAGCACGCTTGTCGTCTGCCGGTGATGGTGTCCGGCACCATCACCGACGCCTCGGGGCGGACGTTGTCGGGGCAGACGGCGGAGGCGTTCTGGAACTCGGTGGCCCACGCTCGGCCGCTCGCCGTCGGCTTCAACTGCGCGCTCGGCGTCCGCGAGCTGCGCCAGCACGTGCAGGCGATCGCCGCCGTCGCCGGGGTCAACGTCAGCGTCTATCCCAACGCCGGGCTGCCGAACGAGTTCGGCGGCTACGACGACACCCCGGAATACATGGCCGAGCACCTGGGCGAATTCGCCCGCAGCGGCTTCGTCAACATGGTCGGCGGCTGCTGCGGCACCACGCCCGACCACATACGAGCCATTGCCGCCGCTGTCGAAGGCGTTCCGCCGCGAAAGATTCCGGAATTCGAGCCCCATTGCCGCCTCAGCGGCCTGGAGCCACTGAACTTCGGCTCGGTGCCTGGTTTCGTCAACATCGGCGAGCGCACCAACGTCGCCGGCTCGGCGAAGTTCGCCAAGCTGGTGCGGGACGGCGATTTCACCGCCGCCCTCGACATCGCCCGCGACCAAGTGACCAACGGCGCCCAGATGATCGACGTCAACATGGACGACGCCATGCTCGACGGCGCCCAGGCGATGACCACGTTCCTTAACCTGGTGGCGGCCGAGCCCGACATCTCGCGGGTGCCGGTGATGGTCGATTCATCCAAGTTCTCGATCATCGAGGCGGGCCTGAAATGCCTGCAGGGCAAGGGCGTGGTCAATTCCATCAGCCTCAAGGAGGGCGAGGCGCCGTTCATCGCCCAGGCGAAGGAGATCCTGCGCTACGGCGCCGCCGTGGTGGTGATGGCCTTCGACGAGAAGGGCCAGGCCGACACCTACGAGCGGATGGTCGAGATCTGCCAACGCTGCTACCGCATCCTGACCGAGCAGGTGGACTTCCCGCCCGAGGACATCATCTTCGACCCCAACATCTTCCCGATCGCCACCGGCATCGAGGAGCACAACAACTTCTCGCGCGACTACATCCGCGCCGTCGCCGAGATCAAGCGGACGCTTCCGCACGTGCTTATATCCGGCGGCGTCAGCAACATGTCGTTCTCGTTCCGCGGCAACAACCCGATGCGCGAGGCCATGCATTCGGTGTTCCTCTATCACGCCATCCAGAACGGCATGGACATGGGCATCGTCAATGCCGGCCAGCTCGCCGTCTACGCCGACATCCCGGACGACCTCAGGAACCGCATCGAGGACGCGATCTTCAACCGCCGCCCCGATGCCACCGAGCGATTGCTGGAGGTCGCCGACAAGGCGAAAGGCCAGGCCCACAAGGCGACGGAGGACCTGAGCTGGCGTGCCGCGCCGGTCGCCGAGCGTCTCAAGCACGCGCTGGTCGAGGGCATCACCGACTACATCCAGGACGACACCGAGGAGGCGCGGCGATCCGCCAAGCATCCGATCGAGGTGATCGAGGGGCCGCTGATGGATGGCATGAACGTGGTCGGCGACCTGTTCGGCTCGGGGCAGATGTTCCTGCCGCAGGTGGTCAAGAGCGCCCGCGTCATGAAGCAGGCGGTGGCCTACCTGATCCCGTTCCTGGAAGCCGAGAAGGACGCCGCCTCCCGCCGCTCCAAGGGCAAGATCGTGATGGCCACCGTCAAGGGTGACGTCCACGACATCGGCAAGAACATCGTCGGCGTGGTGCTCCAGTGCAACAACTACGAGGTGGTCGACCTCGGCGTCATGGTGCCCTACGCCAGGATCCTGGAGACGGCGGAGCGCGAGAAGGCCGACCTGATCGGACTTTCCGGCCTGATCACGCCGTCGTTGGAGGAGATGTGCACGGTCGCCCGCGAGATGCAGCGCGAGGGCTTCACGCTGCCGCTGTTGATCGGCGGCGCCACCACGTCGCGCGCCCATACCGCGGTCAAGATCGCCCCCAACTACCAAGGCCCGACGGTACACGTGCTCGACGCCTCGCGCTCGGTGGGCGTGGTGTCGAACCTGCTCAGCGAGCGGCTGAAGCCGGAATTCCTGAAAGAGGTCGCCCGCGACTACGCCGACATCCGCGCCCGCCACGCCGGCCGCGAGGACGCCGAGCGTCAGGTGCCGCTGGCCGAGGCTCGCGCCGCCGCGCCGAAAATCGCGTGGGCCGGCTACGCGCCGCCGAAACCCAAGTTCCTCGGCCTTCGGGTGTTCGAAGACTACGACCTGGCCGAATTGGTGACGCGCATCGACTGGACGCCGTTCTTCCGCACCTGGGAGCTGAAAGGCAATTACCCGGCGATCTTCGGCGACCCGGCGCAGGGCGAGGCGGCGCGCAATCTTTATGCCGACGCGGAATCCATGCTGCAGCGGCTGATCGGCGAGAAGTGGCTGACCGCCCGCGGCGTCGTCGGCTTCTTCC
>JACPJY010000244.1 GCA_016187325.1 Rhodospirillales bacterium
GCCGCAAGCGTGTTCGCGATCGCGTCTTTCGATCCGTTGGCGAGCGCGGTGCTGATCGAGCCCGGGCTGCTGGTCACCAACCGCCACGCCGTCGCTGACAACGCGCGCGCCGAGGTGATGCTGCCCAACGGCAAGAAGCTGGTGGCGACCGTGGTGCCATCGGCCTACGCCGGCGATTTGATCCTGCTGCGCGCGCCCGAGATCGCCGCCAAAAGCTGGTTGACGACGGCCGTCGCTGGGCCCGACGCCGTCCTCTACACCATCGGCGCCGACGTCGGCCGCCAGGCCGTGCGCGTCTACAAGCCCGGCCGGATGCTGCTGCGGTCGGCGGAGGGCAAGCCATTGGCCCGGGTGCACCACAATGCCTATGGCCAGCCCGGCAACTCCGGCGGCGCGCTGGTCGACGAGCTCGGCCGGCTGGTCGGCATCGTCGCCTCCGGCGGCTCGGGCCGCCACGAGGCAATCCCCTCCTGGGCGATCGCCGACTTACGGGCGCAATCGGGACCGGAGCACCTGGGGGCCAGCCAGCAGATCGGCATCGCCTACCGCAAGTGCTCGGAGGCCCTCGACGCGGCGCAGGCGACGCGCGAGCGGCTCGGCTCGTCGCATGTCGCGTTCATCAACGAGCAATGCGGGCGGTCCGGCAACCGCCAACTGTGGGACTTGGCGGGACAGATTTTCGGGCGCCAGCGGTTGTTCGACGATTCGCTGACGATGTTCCGGCGCGCCCTCGACCAGGACCCGAACGCCATCAACTCGATGCTGTCGCTGGCGATCACGCTTCACCTCGGCGGCCGCTACACCGACGAGGTACCGCACCTGAAGCGGCTGGTCGAAATCCTGCCCGCCGACGCCGAGGTGCTGCGCCTCGGCGTGCAAGCTGGCGCCTGGGGCGGCGACAAGGCGCTGATGGAAAAGTCGCTGGCGCTGTTGGCCCAGCACCACCCGAAGATGGCGCCACTGGCGCGCGACTTCATCGAAAAGAACCCGACGCCGCCGGCGCGACGCCCGCCCAGCAACGCGCCGCCAGGGCGTTAGGCTCTGTTTACACGGTCCTAGTTCCGCGACAGGATGAACGCCCTCAAGGCATCGGGCGCCAGCGGCTTGCTGATGTAGTATCCCTGCGTCGACTTGCAGCCGCAGCTGCGTACGAAGTCGACCGCGTCGGCGGTTTCGGTGCCCTCGGCGCAGACGCTAAGTCCCAAGTTGTGTGCCAGATCGACGATCGAGCGGACGATTAGCTTGGCCTCCTCGCTCTTGTGCAGCTCGGTCACCAGCGACTTGTCGATCTTGAGCTCGTTGAACGGCATCCGGCACAACGCCACCAGCGACGAATAACCGGTGCCGAAGTCGTCGATACTGACGCCCATGCCCTTGATCCGGAACCGCGCCAGGATATCCATGGTGCGCCCAGTGTCGGCCATGGCCGCGCTTTCGGTGATCTCCATCACCAGCCGCGAGCGGTCGATGCTGTGCTCGTCCGCCAGTTCGGCCAGCCGGTCGGGAAGCTCGAGGCGGTTGAGGAGCTGCGGCGCCAGGTTAACGGCGACCGAGAGGCGCAAGCCTTCCTCTTCCCACGCCGCAAGCTGCTCGATTGCCATCCGCGCCACCAGATCGGTTAGCGGCAGGATCAGTCCCGTCTGCTCGGCCAACGTGATAAACTTGTCGGGCATCACTAGGCCCCACTGCGGGTGCTGCCAGCGGACCAGGGCTTCTACCGCCTCTATGGTCTGGCCGGCGCCGTTGGCGAAGGTCAGCTTCGGCTGGAAGTGGACGACCAGTTGACGCTCCGCGATGGCCTGGCTAAGGCCCTGCTCGTTGACCGAGTTGTGGATTTGCGAGGTCTTGCGCAGAAGCGCCTGCAGGCCGGGCACCATGATCGGCTTCTCCAGCATTCCCGACATCTGCAGCCCGTAGGCGTCACCGATCCGCCTGGCGGTGGCCAGTACCCGCGGGTCAACGCCGCTGGCGACCATGATCTGCGCCTGGCAGCGGTCCTCAGCCAGATAGCGCAGTAATTCGACGCCGTCCGCCTCGGGCATCACCAGATCCAGGATGATGGCGGTCGGCGAAAACGACCGATAGGTGCGGCGGAAATCGTCGGGCGTGGTGGTGATCCGCGCCTCGAACCCGACGCCTTCGGCCACCTCCTTGATGAATTCGCCGATTCCGGGCTCGTCGTCGATAACCAAAAGCCGGTTCTGGTTCATAGTACCCCTCGTTCAATTGTCCAGCACGTTGCGGACTTTGTTGGCTAGTTCATTTTTCTGGAATGGTTTGCTCAAAAGCGGGACTTCCGCTTCTGCCATGCCGTCGCGCAGCACGGTATGTTCGGTGTACCCTGACATGTAGAGGATTTTCATGTTCGGCCGGCGCTTGTGGACCTCGCGCGCGAGGTCGGGGCCACGCATGCCGCCCGGCATGATGACGTCGGTGAGCAATAGGTCGATATCAGGCTGCCGGTCTAGTAGCTTCAGCGCCGACGGCCCATTGGGGGCTTCGATGACCTGGTAGCTCAGCTCCTCGAGCAGCGCCACGGTTGTCTGCCGCACCTCGGGGTCGTCCTCGACCACCAGGATCGTCTCCGGACCGCCGACCGCCGCCTCGACGGCGTCGGGTTCGGCGGCCGAGGCGTCGTCGCCCTTGGCTTGCGGCAGGTACATCTTGATCACGGTGCCTTCGCCCGGTTCGCTGTAGATCTTGATGTAACCGCCCGACTGCTTGACGAACCCATAAACCATGCTGAGGCCGAGGCCGGTGCCCTTGCCGATCTCCTTGGTGGTGAAGAACGGTTCGAACGCATGCTCGGCCACCTCGGCGGTCATGCCGTGGCCGGTGTCGCTGACCGCGATCATCACAAAATCGCCAGCAATGGCGCCCGGGTTCTGCAGCACGTAGGCGTGGTCGAGGGTGACGTTGGCAGTCTCTATGGTTAGCAGACCGCCTTCGGGCATGGCGTCGCGGGCGTTGATGGCAAGGTTGATGAGCGCATTCTCGAGTTGGGTGGCGTCGGTGCGGATCTGCCGTAGATCCTCCGCCAGCACGTTCTCGACCTTGATCGTTTCGCCGAGGATTCCCCGCAGCAGCGCGCCCATGCCAAACACCAGCTTGTTGATGTCGGTGGGCGCGGTTTCCAGCATCTGACGGCGGGCGAAGGCGAGCAACCGACCGGTCAGCTCGGCGCCTCGCTGCGCCGCGCCGGTCGACATCTGGACGTATTTCTTCAGCTTCGGATCGTCGCCGACGCGCGATTCCATCAGCTGCAGGTTGCCGAGAACGATGGTCAGAAGATTGTTGAAGTCGTGGGCGACGCCGCCGGTGAGCTTGCCGAGCGATTCCATCCGCTGCGCGCCCGCAAGCTGACGTTCCAGCATCCGCCGCTCGGTGATGTCGGTCCACAACAGCGCCGTACCGCCATCATGGGTCTTGTATTCGTCGATCGCCAGCCAGCGGCCGTCGGCGTACTGCTGCTCGTGGCTGGAAGGCGCATTGCGGTGGAATTGCATCCGTTCCGCCAC
>JACPJY010000245.1 GCA_016187325.1 Rhodospirillales bacterium
GTCGTTAATTTAACGCCACCGCATCGGCGGACCGGACCACGACCTTTCCGGGACCCGTGACTTCCGCCTCGATGATCTTCTTGCTCTGGGAACTAGTAATCCGGATGGTGTCGCCGTCGCTGCCGTTGTCGAGCGCCTTGCCCTGGGCGGTCAGCGTCATCTTCGGGATTTGCAGCACGATAGTCACCAGCGACCCCTTGGGCACCAGAATCGGCTGCTGCACGGCGGTGCTCTGCACCGGTACGCCGGGGCGCAGGCCCCGCTTCGCCGCCATGCCGATCAGCTCGTCGGCGTTGGTCACCGCGTCGCGCGGCACGCGGTCGTCGCGGATGGCAACGAACTTGACGTCGCGCTCCGTGATCACGTCGTTGATCGCCAGCCGCCGCGCTGGCACCGGTACCTGGGTGATCTTGTGCACCCGGCCGCTGATCCGCACTCGCGTCGCCGCCGGCTCGCCGGCCGGCGCCGAAATCACGGCGGCGAACCGCCCGGTGCGCGATTCATAGGCGACGTCCTCGACGCCGATGGTCGCGGTGGCGGTTCCGGGAAGGTAGATCCGCATCATCCGGTTGGTCAGCTCGACCTGCATCGCCGGATCCGCCCCCCGCTCGATCAGCGCGGCGCGAATGTGATCCTCGATTTCCTCGCGGGTCACCATTAGGCTTTCGCGCTCGACCACCACTTGGTCCTGGAGGCTGAGCGGCCGCCAGTTCAGCTTGTAGGCCCGGGCCGCCCGGAACAGCCAGTTGGCGTCGAAGATGGCGCGTTTGCCCGGCTCGGGGGCGTAGGCGACGGTGATGTCCGCCTTGTCTCCGACACCGACAAACAGATCGCCGAGGCGCACCACCCTGCTGTTGACGGTGATAGATTCGCGCAGCATCACGGGCTCGCCCTGGACGACCTCCGGCTTGGCGGTGGACTTTCCGGCCGCGGCCACCGACGCCGGCATCAGCAGAACCGTCACGATCAAAGCGAAAAGCAGCTTCATCATCGGACTTCTCCTTAACGCAGTGCCGTCAGCGTGCCCATCATCTCGTCGGAGGTCTGAATTACCTTCGAGTTCATTTCGTAGGCGCGTTGAGCCGAGATCAGGTTCGAGATTTCCTCGACCGCGTTGACGTTGGACGTCTCCAGGAATCCCTGCAGGATGCTGCCGAAGCCGATGGCGCCCGGGTTGCCGGTGATCGGCGCCCCGGAGGCCGGCGTCTCGGTCAACAGGTTGTCTCCTTTGGCTTGCAACCCCGCCTCGTTGGGGAAGGTGACGATCTGGATGCGGCCGACGTTCGAGAACGCCACCTGGCCCTCGATCTTCACCAGCACTTCGCCCGACTGGTTGATGGTCACGTCGATGGCGTTGTTGGGGATGGTGATCGCCGGGCTGATCTGGAAGCCGTCGTGGGTGACGACGTTGCCGTTGGCGTCCAACTGGAAGGTCCCGTCGCGGGTATACGCGGTCTCGCCGGTGGGCAGCGTGATCTGGAAGAACCCCTTGCCCTGGATCGCCAGGTCGAAGGTGTTGTCGGTGGCCTCCAGGTTGCCCTGCTCGTGAATGCGGTAGACGGCCGCCAGCTTCACGCCGAGCCCGAGCTGCACGCCCGAGGGCACGATCGTGCCGGCATCCGACGACGTGGTGCCGACCCGGCGCAGGTCTTGGTAGATCAGGTCATGGAATTCCGTGCGCCGGCGCATGAACGCCGTGGTATTCATGTTGGCGAGGTTGTTCGAGACGACCTCGACGTTTCGTTGCTGCGCGAGCATGCCCGTCGCGGCAATGTCTAGCGATCTCATGGTTCCCGTCCTTTCTTTACCGTTCGTTGTTGTTCTTGCCTTTTGGTTCCGTGGTTGATCTTGCTGAAAGCTCCGGATTGCCGGCGCCCGACTGTCGCGGCCCGTTAGCCCGCATGTTGCTCGGGCTTGTCGTCGGTGATCCGGATTACGCCGTTCGTGCCATCTCCCTGATCATGTTTCGCATGCGATCATCCTCTCGCTCGATGAAATTGCGCACACTGTCGTAGGTGCGGTGGATATCGATCATCTTCGCCATTTCGAAGATCGGCTGGACGTTCGATCCCTCGAGCATGCCTTGGGTGATGCTCGGCTGCTCGACGTCGATCGGCGGTGATTCGGAAGCATAGAGGCTGCCGGCGGAGCGCTTGAGCTGTTGCGGGTTCTCGAAGCGCACCAGCTTGAGTTTGCCGAGATTGCCGTTGTTGGTGGCTATCGTGCCGTCCCGCGACACGGTGATCTCCGTATCCTCAGGCGCCAGGATGAACGGCTGCCCGGCGGACGACAGCACGGGCTGGCCCGACTGGTTGACCAGCTGACCACCCTCGTCGAGCTTGAACCGCCCATTGCGCGTATAGCGCTCGCCCTGGGGCGTCCGGACGACGAAGAAGCCGTCACCGGTAATCGCTAGATCGAGGGGATTGCCGGTCTTCTCCATCGGGCCTTCGCTGAAGTTGATCAGCGTCGAGATGTCGCGAGCGTACGCCAGCTTGTTGCCGAGCAGCTTTTCGCCGCCCCGGCTTTTCACCAGGTGCTCGACGAACATCATGTCCTGGCCCTTGAATCCGGCGGTATTCATGTTGGCGATGTTGTGGGCGACAATGTCCATTTGCCGTTGCAAGCCGCCTTGCCGCGACAAGGCGATGTAAGTTGATGTTTCCATGGTTCCACAGGTCCCTATTCAAAACGCACACGTACCCGCAAATCCCAATGCATGGCCCGTGCCAACCAGCGAAACCATTTGAAATCAAGGTCTTGCGGAAATTCCGGCGGCACCGGCAGCGGCACGCCGAAGTCCCGGCGGTAGCCCTTGCCGGGCATTTATTGCCCGTCCGCCGAGGGCCCCGAAATCATTGGAAATCCAGGGGTATTATTGCCCGATGGGGCGGCGATTTGGTATTCTGCGATTCGGCCCTGGCACTCGGGTTTGACAACGGTCTGGCGGCACGGTTGGGGCCCTTTGGGGATGCCAGGAACAAGCCATCGGCACGGAGGCCGTTCTCAAGAAGTTGTTAACCAACCGAACCTATAGTCCCCAACGACGGCACATGCTGCGTTGGCCCCGTCGTTAAACCGAGTTGGACAATGGCCGACGAAGAAGAAGCAGAAGAACGGGAAGAAGGGGACGAAGACCTCGAAGGCGAAGAGGAAGAAGGGTCGGCAAAGCCGGAAAGCAAGAAGAACCTTCTAATCGTCATCGCCGTCGTCCTGCTGCTCGTGGTTGGTGGTATCGCGGCGGCCTACTTCACCGGTCTCATGCAGCCGGTGATCGAGATGATCCTCGGGCAGCATGCGCCCGAAACGTCGCAGCAAGCGACGAAAACCCCGCAGAAAGCCGTTTTCTTCCCGTTGGAAGAGTTGATCGTCAATCTCAACACCGGGGGTAGAAAATCGACATTTTTGAAAATCCGCGTCAGCCTGGAACTCACGAATCAAGAAGACATTCCGAGGATTCAAAGCGTCATGCCGCGGGTTATGGACAGTTTCCAGGTCTACCTCCGGGAACTGAGGATCGAGGACCTGAAGGGATCGGCAGGGATGTACAGGCTACGCGAGGAATTGTTGGCTCGGGTCAATGCCGCGGCCGCCCCCGCCAAGGTACGCGACGTGCTATTCAAGGAAATGCTCGTCCAATAGACCGCCCCGTAGACCGGCATTGTTAGGCAAGGAATCGATTTGTCATGACCAGTCCCGCCGACGAACCCAAGCCCGCCGCGCCTGCTGCGCCCGCCGCCGAGGGTGCCGCCCCCGCGGGCGACGAGCAGGACGATCTCGCCGCCGAGTGGGAGGCGATGGTTGGTGAAGGCGAGGAAGGCGCGCCCGCCGGCGCGCCCCGTGAATCCACCCGCGTCCTCAATCAGGAAGAAATCGACAGCCTGCTCGGGTTCGACGAGGAACACGAGGAAGGCGGCGAAAAGTCCGGCATTCAGGCGATCCTGTCCAGCGCGCTGGTGTCCTACGAGCGTCTGCCGATGCTGGAGGTGGTGTTCGACCGCCTGGTGCGCCTGATGTCGACCAGCTTGCGTAACTTCACCTCCGACAACGTCGAGGTGTCGCTCGACAACATCGCCTCGATCCGTTTCGGCGATTACCTGAATTCGATCCCGTTGCCGGCCATGTTGAGCGTGTTCAAGGCCGAGGAATGGGACAACTTCGGCTTGATCACCGTCGATTCGTCGCTGATCTACTCGATCGTCGACGTGCTGCTCGGCGGCCGGCGCGGTACCGCGGCGATGCGCATCGAAGGCCGCCCCTACACGACCATCGAGCGCAGCCTGGTCGAGCGCATGGTCCACGTGATGCTGAGCGACCTCAGCTCCGCCTTCGAGCCGTTGAGCCCGGTGACCTTCCGCTTTGATCGGTTGGAGACCAACCCTCGTTTCGCCACCATCTCGCGGCCGTCGAACGCCGCCATCGTCACCCGGCTCCGCATCGACATGGAAGACCGCGGCGGCCGCCTCGAGCTGCTGCTGCCCTATGCGACCCTCGAGCCGGTGCGCGAACTCTTGCTGCAGATGTTCATGGGCGAAAAGTTCGGCCGCGATTCGATCTGGGAGACCCACCTGGCGGAAGAGTTGTGGATGACCGAGGTTGACCTGGAAGCCGTCGTCGACCAGCAGACCATGCGCTTGAGCGATGTCTTCAATCTCAAGGTCGGCTCGCGCATCATGTTCAGCGCCACTCCTGACAGCCTGGTTTCCCTGCGGTGCGGCGACGTTGCCATGTACACCGGCAAGATGGGGCGCAAGGGCAAGAAGATCGCCATCAAGATCGAGGAAAAGATCGAAAAGGCGCCCCGCACCTGAACGGGCGTCCGACCTTTGGGCCGGCAAATGAACGACGGTGGCCGAGGGCCACCTGCGGAAGTAAGAAGACGGAAGGTGAGGTGTCGTCGTGCCCTATTCGTTGATCGTCGACATTCTGGTCGCTATTCTCCTCGTCGTCACCATTGGCTACGCCATTGTTCTCAACCAGCGGCTCGGAAGGTTGCGCCGCGACAAGGCGCAATTGGAAAGACTGGCTGCCAGTTTCGGCGAATCCACCACCCGCGCCGAGGAAAGTATCCTCAAGCTCAAGAAGACCGCCGAACTGCTGCAGGAGCGCATCGACAAGGCGCAGGCGCTGCGCGACGACTTGGCGTTCCTGATCGACCGCGGCGGGCAAGCGGCCGACAGCCTCGAGGACCTAGTGCGGGTGACGCGCGAGACCGTCGGCGTTAAGCCGCGAGCCAGCCACCACGCCGCCGCCGAGCCTTCGCCGCGCCCGTCCGCGGCGCCGGCGAGGCCGGAAGAAGACGACGGCAGGTCACAGGCCGAGCGCGAGCTGCTGCGGGCAATCCGCTCGGCGAACTGAAACTCCGGGGCCGCACCGACGGCAAGCCAAGGACAATGCGATGAAGAGACTGCTCCCCAGGATCCGGTTCCTCCCAATGACCATTTTCGCCGCCACCCTGATGCTGACGGTCAAGATCGGCGACATCTGGGACGGCTTCGACGGGCTGATGAAGGGCACCATCCAAGTCGCCGACGCGCTGGCGCAGGCTGGCGCCCAGCCGGGCGCCAAGCCGGCGGCCGCGCCGGGGGCGACGGCGCAGAAGCCGGCGCCATCGCCAGCCGCCGCCAAGGATACGGCGAAGCCGGGCGCCAAGGATGCCACCAAACCGGGCGCCAAGGATGCCGCCAAGCCGGGTGCCAAGGACGCCGCTAAGGATACTGCGAAGCCGGGAGCCGAAGGTGCCGCCGCCGAGGCCAAGCCGGCGGCGCCGTCCCAGCCACAGCCGTCGAAGCTGGTGACCGAGGATCCGACGCTGCTGACCCAGGCCGAGATCGACTTGTTGCAGCATCTGGCTGAGCGCCGCCGAGTTCTCGA
>JACPJY010000246.1 GCA_016187325.1 Rhodospirillales bacterium
GCGGTCTGGTGACGGTGATCGCCGTCGTCGGCATCATGCCCTACATCTCATTGCAGCTAAAAGCGGTGTCGACCAGCTTCGACGTTCTGCTGCATTATCCCGAAGTGGCGTCGCCACACGGGCTCGGTTACGTGCCGCTGCTCGGCGACACGGCATTCTACGTGGCGTTGGTGCTGGCGGCGTTCGCGATCCTGTTCGGCACCCGGCACATCGACGCCACAGAGCATCACGAAGGCATGGTTGCCGCTATCGCCTTCGAATCGGTGGTCAAGCTGATCGCCTTTTTGGCGGTCGGTGTTTTTGCCGCGTACACGGTATTCGACGGCTTCGCCGACCTATTCACGCAAGCGGCGGCCGTTTCCGAATTGCAACGGCTGATGACGTTCGAGGCGGCGGGCAGCAACTGGGTTACGCTGATGCTGCTTTCCATGATCGCGATCATCTGCCTGCCCCGTCAGTTCCAGATGGCGGTGGTCGAGAACGTCGACGAAAAGTACTTGAACAAGGCGGTATGGCTGTTCCCGCTGTATTTGCTTCTGATCAACCTGTTCGTGCTGCCGATCGCTTTCGCCGGCCTGTTGACGTTTCCCGGCGGCCAAGTCGACGCCGACACTTACGTGCTGGCGTTGCCGATGGCCGGACATCGCCCATGGCTGGCGATGTTTGCCTTTATCGGCGGGCTGTCCGCGGCCACCGCCATGGTGATCGTCGAAACCGTCGCGCTCAGCACCATGGTCTGCAACGACCTGATCGTGCCGGTACTGCTCAGGGTGGCGTGGCTGCGCCTGGCGGATCGCAAGGATCTGTCAAGGCTGTTCCTGGGCATCCGCCGCGGCGCCATCGTATTCATCCTGCTGCTCGGGTACATCTATTTCCACTTCATCGGCGGCTCCTACGCGCTGGTCACCATCGGACTGGTGTCGTTCGCGGCGGCCGCGCAATTCGCGCCAGCGATCTTCGGCGGCATTTATTGGAAAGGCGGCACCCGGCGCGGCGCCATCGCCGGCCTCAGTCTAGGCTTTCTGGTGTGGATCTACACCCTGCTATTGCCGGCATTCGCCCTTTCCGGCTGGCTGCCGGCGGAGTTCGCCACCGCCGGCGCGTTTGGACTGACGTTCCTGAAGCCCTATGCGCTGTTCGGCCTCGAAGGCATGGACCAGATCTCGCATTCGATGTTCTGGTCGATGTTGGTCAACATCGGCGCCTACGTGGCGGTGTCTCTGGTCGACCGGCCGAGCCCGACCGAGCGTATCCAGGCGACGCTGTTCGTCGAGGTCTTCAGGCAGGCGAGCGGTGAGCCGGGGACGCGGCTTTGGCGCGGCTCGGCGACGGTCGAGGACCTGCGCACCTTGGTCGAACGGTTCCTCGGCCGCCAGCACGCCGAGAATGCGTTTGCCGATTACGCCCGCCGTCACCGGATCGATCTGAAGAAAATGCCGGAAGCCGACGGCGATTTGGTGCAGTTCGCCGAGCGGATGCTGGCCGGCGCCATCGGCGCTGCCTCGGCGCGCGCGATGGTGGCCTCGGTCATCAAGGGCGAGGGCGTCAGCCTCGACGAGATCATGCAGATCCTCGACGAAACCTCGCAGGTGCTGGAATACAGCCGACAGCTGGAGCAGAAGTCGAAGGCGCTCGAAGACGCCACCGCCGAGCTGCAGGCGGCCAACGAACGGCTGAAGGAGCTCGACCAGCTGAAGGACGAATTCCTGTCCACGGTCACCCACGAGTTGCGCACGCCGCTGACTTCGGTGCGCTCGTTCTCCGAGATTCTCTACGACACGCCGGATTTGAAGACCGAGGAGCGCCAGAAATTCCTCGCCATCATCATCCGCGAAAGCGAGCGGCTGACGCGATTGATCAACCAGGTGTTGGACCTGACCAAGATCGAGGCCGGGCGCATGGACTGGCAGATGGGCGAGGTCGATTTGAAGGTGGTGATCGAAGACGCCGTCGCCACTCTCGGTCACCGCTTCCAAGAACGGTCGATCGCGCTCAGCAAGGAGTTGCCGGATCACGTGCCGGCGGTGATGGGCGACCGCGACCAGTTGATGCAGGTGGTGATCAACCTGCTCAGCAACGCCGAGAAATTCTGCAGGCCGAAGGCGGGAAAGGTGATGGTGTCGCTGAAGGCCGCCGCCGCCGACATCGTCGTCAGCATCACCGACAACGGCCCCGGCATCGCGGCCAAGGACCAGGAGCTGATCTTCGAGAAGTTCCACCAGGTATCGGACGGCGCCACCGGCAATCCGACGGGCTCGGGGCTGGGGCTGGCGATCTCGCGCAAGATCGTCGAGCATTTCGGCGGCCGCATCTGGGTTGCGAGCGACATCGGCAAGGGCGCGGTGTTCTCGTTCAGCATCCCGATCGGCGCCGCCGCCACGTCGCGCGCCAGCGGCCGCGCCTGAGACGCCCTGAAGGGCTCCGAGCCTAGGCGCCGCCCGAATAGGCCGACGGTGAAAACAGCTCGCCGGTCAGCTCGCTCTGCAGGTGCTTGCGGACCGCCCGAATGGCCTTGAAGCCTTCGACCAGGATGTCGCGCTCGCGCTCGGTCAGGCTCGTAGGTGGAGACGGGCTTGCCGGCTGCGTAGTCCTTGAGCTGCTGGCGCAGCAGCAGGCGCGCGATGTGCCGAAAGGCGGCGACCAGGTAATCGTGCTCGTCGTGGCTTAGAATCCCCCCGGCTTTCAAGGTGTCCATCCGGCCGAGGGTGGAGGTTTCCGCGATCCCGTCGCGCAACGCCAGGAGGCGCACGGCCTCCACCAGCGGCAGCGTGCCGGTGTGTTTGAGGTTCATCTGCCCCTTGAACGCCTCTTTCTCCTTCTCGGTGATGAACCGACCGAACCACCCTAGCGCCACCCCGTGGTCGGCGTCGTCCTCCAACATCTCGCGCAGGAATGCGTGGTTGCCGCTGACGGTGGCGGTGACGAAACGGCGCAACTCATCGGCCATCCCAGGGTCGCCCCAGACGCACCGGAAATCGAAGAAGATGTCGCACAGCCGGATCATCGTGGTGTTTTGCTTGTGGCTCCACAGTCGCACTTGCTCCTTCCATTGCGGAAGCGTCTTCCGCCACAGCGGGTTGATGGCCATCACGTAGCCCTTGCACTTCGGCAGGCCCACCGAATCGAGGTCGCGGGTGATCCGTTCGGCGAGCTCGATGAACCAGCCGTCGATCTCGGTATGGCGGTCGTCCGGATAGTCGGCGAGGATCATGCCGTTGTCCTGGTCCGGGAACAGAAAATTCTCGCCGCGCCCGCCGGACCCCATGACGATGACCGAGAACGCGACCGGCGGCGTCCCCAGCCCTTCGTCGGCCATGGCCTTGAGGTTGAGATCGACGATGCGGCGGTAGATGTCGTTGTTGATGTGGGTCAGAAGGGCCTGGATCTCGTTTGCCGGCAGGTTCTCGTCGAGCAGCTGCTGCGCCAGCTCGGCCTGCGCCGATTTCACCTGCTTCAGCCCGTCGATATTGGATTCCTGGGTCAACGCATCGATCTGTCCCATCAGCGTTTCCGAGACCGCCGCGAGTGCATCGTGCAGATCGAGAATGCCGACCAGCCTTCCTGCGCCGTCGACCACCGGCATGTGGCGCAGCCCGGCACGGCGCATGCGGGCGATGGCGTAATACAGGTATTCATCGGCGCGGATCGTCAACACCGGCGCCGTCATCACCGTCTCGACGGCGACGGCGGGATCGCATTTGAAGGCGGCGCGGCGGGTGATGTCCTGTTCGGTGACGATGCCGATCGGCTCGCCCGAGGCCCCGGTGACGATGACGCTGGAGGCGTCGTCGCGGGACATCCGCTCAACAGTGTCGCCCAACCGCGTACCGGCCGGCACCGCGAGCCGCACGCGACGCATGAAGTCCTTGGCCAGGTTGCTGAAAATGGCGGTTCTGGACTGCATCGGCGTTCCGTTCCGTTGCCGCTCGACGTCTGCGGTCAATTCAATATCGCATGGATCACGCCCGCTCCGGCGGCAATCGACGATCGCCGCTTTAGCGCCGTAAAATATCAGCGGTTTTTCGACAATTGCATTAACTAATGTTCAAAAACGCCATCGGAATCAAATGTTTTTCGATTAAAACAGCCTTCCCACCGGCAACATCCGCCGATGCCGATTGGCGATTCGTCGCGCCCCTGAAAAAAAAGCGGGAACCGGGCGCATTCCGTTCCCTTCGGGCGGGTTCTAAATGTTGTGCCAAAGACGCCGAAATGGTATTAAAAACATAACTCTGATTCGAAGGGATATCAGTCCCGCGGATCGGAGGAAGCTGCGGACGAATAAAACCAATAAGACGCGGGGAATCATGAGGGGCGTAGGGAGACGTCAACTCCTAATTCTGATCGTCCTTGATTGACCGGCCCGGTGGTTTTGGGTCGGCGGCGTCTTGTCGGGGAAACGGCGCTAAAAGGCCGAAAAGGCCGGGGGCCAACATCCATAACCGTTTCGATTGTCCGCATCCCCGCGGTTCGGCGGGGATGATGTGACCGCCTTCAGGCGTGCGGTCCAAGGCTCGGTTTCGACCGTGTCGACTCTACGGGGACCGACAGATAGGGGAGAATAAACTTGGAATCGAAAATAGTCTGGCTGTTCATCTTCGTAATACTGTATTGGGCTTACTGCATCTATTGGGGTTGGCGCAGCGCCCTGATGGCGAAGACCGCGAGCGACTACTTCATCGCCGGCCGTCGCCTGTCGCTATGGGTGTTCGTGCTGGCGGCCACCGCCACGTCGTTCTCGGGCTGGACCTTCATGGGTCATCCCGGCCTGGTGTATCGCGACGGCTTCCAGTACGCCTATGCGTCGTTCTACACCATCACCATCCCGTTCACCGGGGTGCTGTTCCTGAAACGCCAGTGGATGCTGGGCAAGCGCTATGGCTTCGTGACGCCGGGCGAGATGCTAGGCACCTACTTCCAGGGTGACTTCATCCGCATCCTGACGGTCGCCGTCGCGCTGCTCTACTCGATCCCGTACCTCGGCGTGCAGCTGGGCGCATCGGGCTACCTGTTCAACGTGCTGACGATCACCGATGCTTCCCCGAAGGGCATCCTGTCGGAGAACGTCGGTATGTGGCTGCTGTCGCTGATCGTGTTCATCTACGTGGCGTCCGGCGGACTGCGCGCCGTGGCCTACGTGGACACGCTGCAGTGCATCCTGCTGGCGCTCGGCATCATCATCTACGGCACCATCGCGCTCAACGCGATGGGCGGCTGGGATGCGATGCAAGCGGGTCTCGCCAAGCTGGCGGCGACCGGCGTCGGCAAGTGGGGCACCACCAAGGGCTATGGCGGCGGCGACTACAACGCCTACTTCGCCATACCCGGCGTCATCCAGTGGACCGCCGGCCTCGGCAAGCAGACGCCGGTGGGCGGTTTGTGGACCGGCATCATGTGCCTGACGTACATGTTCGCGCTGATGGGCATTCAGTCGGCCCCGGCGTTCACCATGTGGTCGTTCTCCAATACCGACCCGCGGCCGTTCGCGCCGCAGCAGGTATGGGCCTCATCCTTCGGGATCGGCTTCATCCTGTTCTTCTTCACGGCGTTCACCGGCATGGGCGGCCACCTGTTGGGCGGCAATCCGGCGGTGAATCAGGCGGGCCTTGCGCTCTCCAAAGTGCTTCCTGAGGCCCTGGCGAAGAATCCCGACTCGATAGTTCCGCACGTGCTGAACCTGATCGCCCAAACGTCTCCGTGGCTGGTCGGCCTGGTGGCGGTGTGCGCTTTGGCGGCCATGCAGTCCACCGGCGCCGCTTATATGTCGACCGCGGGCGGCATTCTCACCCGCGATCTCTATAAGCGGTACTTGAAGCCCGATGCCTCGCACACCGCGCAGAAGCTGGCGGGACGCCTCGGGGTTCTCTTCATCGTCCTCAGCGCGCTCACGGTCGCCACGTTTTCCAAGGACGCGCTCGTGTTGTTGGGCGGCTTGGCGGTGGCGTTCGGCTTCCAGATGTGGACTCCGCTTGCCGCCGTCTGCTGGTTCCCGTGGATCACCCGCCAGGGTGCGACCTACGGGCTGCTCGCCGGCATTCTCGGCGTCATCTTCACCGAGAGTTTCGGTCTCGACATCCTGAAGTCGATCGGCATCGACCTGTGGGGCCGCTGGCCATGGACCATCCATTCCGCCGGTTGGGGCATTATCTTCAACGTGCCGGTCTGCGTCATCGTCTCGGCGCTGACCCAGAATGAGCAGGACACGGCTCATCGCATGAAGTACCACAACTTCCTGCGCGAGCACGCCACCCTGCCGGCGTCGAAGAAAGGCCTGATCCCGATCGCGTGGATCGTGACGTTGGCGTGGCTGTTCTTCGGCATCGGACCCGGCGCCGTCATCGGCAACTACATCTTCGGCGAGCCGAATGCCGGTCTGAAGGCCTGGACCTTCGGCATGCCTTCCATCTGGGCCTGGCAGATCCTGTTCTGGCTGTTGGGCGTCGCCATGATGTGGTTCCTCGCCTACAAGATGGAAATGTCCACCATCCCCGACAAAGAAGTCGAGGCCCTAGTCGAGGACATCGGCGATACGGGACTCGAGAAACCGAGCGTCTGATCGTCGCTTCGTAATCGAATAAAGGGGGAAGGGTTTCACCCTTCCCCCTTTTTTTGTTAAAATCCTGCCCGTTGCCGCCGATCCGGCGGCTCTTAGCCTCGGGGCCCGTTGCCGTGGAAGCGATGATGTCGCCCGAATACAGGTGGTTGTGGTCGGCGGCGCTGGGGGCGGCGCTGTTCTTCCCCGTCCGCCAGTTGATCTGGGTGATGGCGGTCCGGCGCCAGCAGCGCCGGGAAGGCCAGCTTCCCGACGAGGCGGCACGCCAGTTGCTGAAGCGCCGGGCGGCGATCACCTCGGCGTTGCTGTGCCTGGTGTTCGCCGCCGTTTACAGCGGCATCGTGTTCGGAGGCAGGTCGTGATCCCGAAGGGGATTGGCAATCCCCGTGTGGTCCACCGGTTCGTCATCCTGCTGGCGTTCGCCACCTTCGTCATGTTCTCGGTGTGGGTGGTAGTCACCAACTACGTGCAGGCGCCGCCCGGCGACTTCGAGGTCCGCCAGGGCGACATCCTGCTCGGCGACCAGAAGTACGCCGAAGCGCTCGAGCGCTTCAACGCCGCGCTGGCGGCGTCTCCCGATCACCGCGGCGCCCTGATGGGGCGCGCCTTGGTGTTCCTGCAGACCCAGCGCCACGACGAGGCCGAGGCCGAGCTCACCTATCTGATCGACTATCTGGGCAAGAACCTGGTTCCGGACGACATCACCGGCTACGGCGCCTATGCGGCCGCGTATTCGAACCGCGGCATCCTCTACGACCGGCAGGGAAAATACGAGAAGGCGCTCGCCGATTACGTCCAGGCGCTGAAGATCGATCCCGGCGCCGTCGACGGCCCCGGCATCGTCGACAAGATCATTTATGGGATTTCGCATCCGGCCACCGTCCGCGACCGCGCCATCTATTTGCAGCAGCAATTGGCCCTGCCCGAGGACAAGCGCCTGCTCAGGCTGCCCGAGGAAGACGCCCGCCAGCGGATGTACAAGCCGTATTGATTTTCCCGCGCCTGGCCCCGCCGCCCGCCGCCTAGAACCGCACCAGTTTCAGGACGTCCTGGAACAGCACCATGAAGAAGAACACGCCGGCGATGCAGCCGAACAGCAGGCGCACGAAATCGCTGTTGCCTTCCTTGTCGCGGAACTGGATGCCGTGCACCGCGATGAATCCGGTGACCGCCAGGAAAATCAGGTTTACGAGGGGCTCGGCCTCGCCGGCGAATTCGAACATGACGGGACATTAACGGCTGCCGCCGTCGCTGACAACACGAACGAAGGGAATTTCCAGTCGCCTCGCGTCAGTTGCGCCGGCGTGTCGCGTCGCCGTAGTTTTCGACGGCCGGCGCGAGGCGGTTGTCGCGGCCACGGGCATCGGCGTTCCTATCCTGCGCTCCGCGCCGGAAGTCCTCGCGGTCGAAATAGGGCGGCAGCATCGACATCGGCGACTTCACCATCTGGTCGGCGAGGTAAATGCTGCCGAACACGACGATGCAGATGCCCGCGGCGGCGATGCAGAACCGTCGCATGCCTTGCGGCACCACCGTGTGGTAATCGTGGTCGTAGCGGTGGAAGCGGGGCGCGTTGTCGTCGATGTCGCCGCGCTCGCAGCCGTCGATGATGCGCCGCGCGTAATGCCGTGCCCAATGCGGCACCTCGTGGTGCAGCATGTAGGAGGTGAACAGCTTCGCCACCAGCGCCTCCGGCAGGTCGTGGTCGAACCACTCCCGGTACGCCAGCTGCAGCAGCTGGAACTCGCCGACCTGCAGCTGGTTGGCGGCGGTGATCACGATCAGCCGGTCGCTCATCTCGATCTCGTCGTGGTCCGGCTTGATCAGGGTATCCCAGAAGCTCGACATCGGTGCTGTGTGTCCGTTGGCGGTAATGCGCAACCATAACGGGATTCCGGGTCACGGTCGAGGCCGCGGCGGGATCGCGTATCCGTCGAGATTCGCGGAAGGGGCCAGGGGTGGGTGGTGGGCCCGGCAGGATTCGAACCTGCGACCAGACCGTTATGAGCGGTCGGCTCTGACCACCTGAGCTACGGGCCCCGCGCCAAGCGACGCGTTGCGAGGA
>JACPJY010000247.1 GCA_016187325.1 Rhodospirillales bacterium
ACCAGCACCGCGCAGCGCGCGCACGGCGGCAGCGGATGGACGTAGAGCGTGCAGCCTTCGGCGCGGGGCCCGGCGAACATCAGCGCGTTCTGCCCGGCGTGCACGACCATCTCGTACTTGATTTCGCGGTTGGTGAGCCGCTCCTCGGTCTCCTCGACGCCGGCGGGAAGGCCATTGAAGCCCATCGACACCACGCGCTTCGAGTGGTGCGTGATCACCGCGCCGACCTTGGTCGACGGGTCCTTGGACCAATGGGAAATGTGCTCGGCCAGCGCCAGGAACCGGTGGTCCCACTTGTCGAGCTTGCGCGATTTCGCCATCCCCCGCCTCACCTTGCCCATCGCTTGGCCGTCACCGGGCCGTCACTTTACCACGCAGGGGCCGCGTCATCGATCAGCAGTTGCGCGCTCGAGCGCCCCTGCCAAGTGTTGACCCGGAGCCGGCCGGCGACGTGCAGCGGCGCGCCGTCACTCTTCAAAAGCGCCTGGCCCAACGCCGTATCGAGGCTGTTGAACGAGATGGCGGCGAGGCTTCCCCCCTGCCCGTCCGTCAGCCGGCCGCGCACGTGGTTGTCGCCGGCGACCGCGGCGTAGGCCAGCCGGGCCGACGGAATGACGAAGCGCGGCTCCGGGTTGCCGGACCCGAACGGGCCGATCCGCTGCAGGCTCTCGGCGACATCCATGGTCGCCGCGCCGGGTTTCATCGCGCCGTCGAGGTAGAGACTGGGGCGGATGCCTTTCTCGCGCACGGCGTTGGCGACCCGCTCGCCGAGGAACGCTCTGAGATCGTCAAGCCGGTCACGGGCGAGCGTGAAACCGGCCGCCATCTTGTGACCGCCACCCTTGATCAACAGCCCGGCCTGGCGCGCCGCGATCACGGCGGCGCCGAGATCGACCCCGGCGACCGATCGCGCCGAGCCGGTGCCGGTATTGCCGTCGAAGGCGACGACGCAGGCCGGCCGGTTGAAGCGCTCGACCAAGCGCGACGCGACGATGCCGATGACGCCGGCATGCCAGCCGGAATCGGCGGCGATGACGACCGGCCCGGCGTCGCCGACGGCCTCGATCTGCGCCAGCGCCGCCTCGAGCACCCTCGCCTCGATCGCCTGCCGTTCGCGGTTGAGGCCATCGAGACGGCGCGCCAGATCGGCCGCCTCCGCCGCGTCGTCGGTGCCGAGCAGCCGGGTGCCGAGATCGGGGGCGCCGATGCGCCCGCCGGCGTTGATGCGGGGGCCGAGTACGAAACCGGCGTGATAGGCACCGGGCGGCTCGTTTAGCCCGGCGACGTCGGCCAGCGCCCTCAGTCCGGGGTTGTCGCGGGCCGCCATTACCTTCAAGCCCTGGGTGACGAGGGCGCGGTTGACGCCGGTCAGCGGCACCACGTCGCAGACGGTCCCCAACGCCACCAGATCCAGCCAGCGCGTCAGCTCCGGCTCGGCCCTGGTCTTGTACCAGCCGGCGGCGCGCAGCGCCCGGTTGACGGCGACGGCGAGCAGGAACGCGACGCCGGCGGCGGCAAGCTGGCCTTGTCCGCTCACATCGTCGATGCGGTTGGGGTTGATGACGGCGCACGCCGCCGGCAGCTTGGCCTCGGCCTCGTGGTGGTCGACGACGATGACGTCAAGGCCGGCGGCAGCGGCCGCCTGCAAGGGCTCGTGGGCGGCGGTGCCGCAATCGACGGTGACGACGACGGAGGCGCCGTCGTGCTTCAGCTTCAGCAGCGCCGGCGTGTTGGGGCCGTAGCCCTCCTTCAGGCGATCCGGGATGTAGGTCAGCGAGCGGCCGCCGACCGCGGCGAAAAAACGCGTCAGCAACGCCGCCGAGGTGGCGCCGTCGACGTCGTAGTCGCCGAAGATGCCGATGCGCTCGCCCTGCATGACGGCGCTGGCCAGCCGCTCGGCGGCATCGTCCATGCCGGCGAGGCGGCTGGGGTCCGGCAGCAATTCCCGCAAGGTCGGCGCCAGGAACGCCGGCGCTTCCTCCAGCCCGACGCCGCGCGCCGCCAGCACGCGGCCGACGATCTCGGGCACGCCTAAACGCTGGGCGAGTGCAAGCGATTGCCGCTCGTCGGCGGCGCGGCTGATCCAGCGCTTGCCGGTCAGCGACTTTTCGACGCCAAGGAAGTAGTCGGCGCCGGCCGCCTCAGGATTTTTCAGGCCAGCGGATGAAATCATGGTGGCCTTTTATGAACCGAACCGTGCCGGTCATCGAGCGCAGCACCATAGAGTGGGTGATGGCGCCGCCGGGCACATGGCGGACGCCCTCCAGCATGGCGCTGTAAGTGACGCCGGTGGCGGCGAAGGTGACGTTTCCGGACGCCATCTCGGCGACCGAATACTTCTTGTCCAGTTCCTGGATGCCGAGACCTTGCGCCGCCGCTTTCTCGTCGTTGTTGCGGAACACCAGCCGTCCCTGCATCTGGCCGCCGACGCCGCGCAACGCGGCCGCCGCCAGCACGCCCTGCGGTGCGCCGCCGATTCCTAAGAAAATATCCACCCCGGCTTCCGGCTGGGTGGCGGCGATGACGCCGGAGACGTCGCCGTCGAGGATCAGCCTGATGCGGGCGCCAGCCTCGCGGATCTTGGCGATCAACTCGGCGTGGCGGGGCCGGTCCAGCATGCACACCACCAAGTCGCCGACGGAGACATTCTTGGCCTTGGCCAAATTCTTCAGGTTCTCAGCCGGCGCCGCGTCGAGATCGACGACGCCGTCGGGCAGCCCCGGGCCGACGGCGATCTTGTCCATGTAGATGCGGGGGACGGTGAGGAATCCACCGTCCTCGGCCATCGCCAGCACCGCCATGGCGTTGGGCCCGCCGCGGGCGACGATGGTGGTGCCTTCGAGCGCCACCAGCGCGATATCCACCTTCGGGCCGTCGCCGGTGCCGATCTTCTCGCCGACGTAGAGTTTCTCGGAGTCGCCCTTGGCCGCCTCGCCGATGCGCACCGTGCCGGTGATGGCCAACCGCTTCAGCGCCTTGTGCATGGCCTGCACCGCCGCCTGGTCAGCGGCCTTCTCGTCGCCGCTGCCCATGAAGCGCGACGCCGCAATCGCCGCGGCCTCGGTGACGCGGACGGATTCGAGGGCGAGATTGCGATCGGCGGCGCTATCCTTGGCCATGGCTAAATTTGACCCGATCCGTCGCCGTTGGCCAGTAATTTCAGGCGCGCCTAAAGCGATTCGATGCGGATCATCCGCGGCGGCTCGACAACCGCCTCTGTCGCCGCGATTTTCCTCAGCGCCCGCACCATGCTCGCTTCCTCGGTTTCG
>JACPJY010000228.1 GCA_016187325.1 Rhodospirillales bacterium
GCGCCAGGGCCTCCTACGGCAAGGCGGCGGCGGCGTTGACCGCGGCCCGCCGGAAGGCCGCTGACCGCCTCGACAAGGCGGTGGCGAAGGAGCTCAAGCCCCTGAAGCTGGCCAAGGCGCGCTTCTCGACCGCCGTCGAGCGGCTTCCCGAGGACGCCTGGGGCGCGGACGGCCAAGACCGCGTGCAGTTCCTGATCGCCACCAATCCGGGGATGCCGGCCGGGCCGCTGAACAAGATCTCATCCGGCGGCGAGCTGGCCCGCTTCACGCTGGCACTGAAGGCGGTGCTGGCTGAGGCGGACCCGGTGCCGACCCTGGTCTTCGACGAGGTCGACGCCGGCGTCGGCGGCGCCGTCGCCGCCGCCGTCGGCGAGCGGCTGGCGGCGCTGGCCGCCCGCTGCCAGGTACTGGTCGTCACCCACTCGCCGCAGGTGGCGGCCAAGGGCACCCATCACTGGCTGGTCTCGAAGTCCGACGCCAAGCCGGGGGTGCTGACCAAGGTCGAGACGCTCGACCCGGAAGGCCGGCGCGAGGAGATCGCCCGCATGCTGGCCGGCGCGCGCATCACCGACGAGGCACGCGCCGCCGCCGGCAGCCTTCTCGAAAGCGCCAGCCCGTGACCGGCAAGGAGGGCGCCGGCGACATCCCGGTCGGCGAGTTGACGCCGCTGGAGGCGGCCTCGGAGTTGCAGGCGCTGGCCAAGGAAATCGCCCGCCACGACAAAGCTTATTACCAAAAGGACGCGCCGCTGATTAGCGACGCCGAGTACGACGCGCTGCGCCGCCGCAACGACGCGATCGAGGCCGCCTTCCCGAATCTGGTGCGCAAGGACAGCCCATCGCACCGGCTTGGTGCCGCGCCCGCCACCGGCTTCGCCAAGATCACCCACGCCCGGCCGATGCTGTCGCTCAACAATGCCTTCGTCGACGACGAAGTGATGGAATTCGTCGCCCGCGTGCGGCGCTTCCTCGGCCTCGCCGAGAGCGTGGCGGTGGCGCTGGTGTGCGAGCCGAAGATCGACGGTCTTTCGATTTCGCTGCGCTACGAGCGGGGAAAATTCGTGCTCGGCGCTACCCGCGGCGATGGAACCACCGGTGAGGATGTGACGGCGAATTTAAAAACGCTGAACGACATCCCCGAGAAGCTAGAGCGGGCGCCGCAGGTGCTCGAGGTCAGGGGCGAGGTCTACATGACGCGCAAGGACTTCGCCGCCCTCAACCGCAGCCAGCAGGCGGCAGGGGAAAAGATCTTCGCCAATCCGCGCAACGCCGCCGCCGGCTCGCTGCGCCAGAAAGACCCGTCGATCACCGCCACGCGGCCGCTGCGCTTCTTTGCCTACGCCTGGGGCGAGCTCAGCGAGCCGGTCGCTGACACGCAATGGCGGTTCCTGGAACGTCTGCGCCACTGGGGTTTCCCCACCAACCCGCTGGGCAAGCTCTTCGAGCGCGCCGAGGACTGCCTCGCCGCCTACCGCGACCTAGAGGCCAAGCGCGCCAAACTCGACTACGACATCGACGGCATGGTCTACAAGGTCAACCGGCTCGACTGGCAACAGCGGCTGGGGCAGGTAAGTCGCGCCCCGCGCTGGGCAATCGCCCACAAGTTCGCCGCCGAGAAGGCAATGACGCGCATCGCCGCCATCGAGCTGCAGGTCGGGCGCACCGGTACGTTGACGCCGGTGGCGCACTTGGATCCGGTGACGGTCGGCGGCGTCGTGGTATCACGCGCCACCTTGCACAATGAAGATTACGTTGCTGAGAAGGATATTCGAGTCAGTGACACGGTGATCGTGCAACGCGCCGGTGACGTCATCCCGCAGGTGCTGGAGGTAGTGAAAAAGAAACGGCCGCAAGGCGCCACCCCATTCAAGTTCCCGAAAACCTGCCCGTGCCCGCTGAAGACCCCCTTGGTCAGGAAGGCAGGCGAAGCGGCGACCCGCTGCACTGGGGAGATGGCGTGTCCCTATCAGCAAGTCGAGCGGCTGATCCATTTCGCCTCCCGCGACGCCTTCGACATCGAGGGGCTCGGCGAAGCCAACATTCAGCTGTTTTTCGACAACGGCCTCATCAAGCAGCCGGCCGACATCTTCAAGCTCAAGACCAAGCCCCAGGAGGTAACCGAGGTCGTCGCCGAGTGGCACAGGTTACAAAGTGCGGCGCGACAAGCCGCGAAGGGACGCCCCGAGACCGCCGGCGCCAAGCGTAAGAAGGGTGAAGAATACAAAAGCGTCAGCAACCTTTTCGCGGCGATCGACGACCGAC